>ONWP01000276.1 GCA_900321595.1 uncultured Eubacteriales bacterium | reverse complement strand
GCTGACGACGCTGGTTCCGGCGCTGGGATACCTGCTGATGCTCATCCCGATGCACTTCTACAACATCACCGGCGAGAGCCACCGGGCTATGATGGCGGAGATCCGGGAGCGACGGGCCGCTATGGCGGAGGAAAAGCCGCAGGAAACAGCCGAATAACGGAAGAAAACACAGGAAACGGCAGATTTTTCGCAGATCTGCCGTTTTTTCATATTCCATCGGCGCTCCCCCGGCGGGAAGCTTTCCGCACGGCTTGCGCGGCGCATGCGGATGTGCTATACTGAAACCGGATCAAACAGGATACCACAGGAGATGAACCGTATGACCGCGAAGAAAACGCTCGTCATCACACTTTCGCTTTTGCTCTGCCTCTTCGCCGGCTGCGCGAAAACGGAACCGGACGCGACACCCGTACAGATCGACCGCGCTTCCGCCGTCGTCAGCTATCTGGGGCCGGAGGGCACGTACACGCAGGAGGCCTGCGGCCTGTTTTTCGAGGAGCAGGGCAAGTATCTGCCGTATGAGACCGTAGAGGAAGCCGTGGACGCGATGGTCCGGGGCGAGGCCCGATACGCCGTGATCCCGCAGGAAAACACGATCGGCGGCGCCGTGATCGATTACGTGGATACGCTGATCGCGCGGGACAACGTCTCCGTCGTGGGCGAGGTGGAGCTGCCGATCAATCAGAATCTGCTTGTTATGCCCGGCGCGGCGCTCACCGATATCAAAAAGGTGTATTCCCACAAGCAGGGCATCGCGCAGGGACGCGACTGGCTCGCGGAGAATCTGCCGAACGCGGAGATCGTCGAGGTCTCGAGCACCGCCGAAGGCGCGAAAATGGTCGCGGAAGGCAGGGATCGCACCTGCGCGGCGATCGCCTCCGCCGCGTGCGCTCAGGTTTACAGTCTCGAGGTCCTCGCGTCCGCAATCCAGCAGAACGACAGCAACCGGACCAGATTCTACGTCCTGTCGACAGACAAACCGGCGACCGCGCCGGCCGGCCGCGCCGTTTTTACAGCCCGGGGAAAGGCGGACGCGCTGCCGGCGCTGATGGCGGAAATGGAAAAACAAAACGTCCGGCTAGTCGCGGTGCACGACCGTCCGCTGAAAACAGCGCTGGGCGAATACTGCTATCTGATCGAATGCGCAGACTGCGGCTACGACCAATATCTGCGCTTTACGAAAAACAGCGCGTTCACGCTTCAATACCTCGGCAGCTTTGACGTCCGGTAACCCTTGATACAAGAAAACCTCCCGCCCGGGAGGCTTTCCTGCTTTTTCGCTGCAAATTCCTTGAATCGGCCAAAAATTATTCCTTGATTCGGCCAATATTTATTCCTTGGATCGGCCAAAAATTATTCCCTGATTCGGCCAAATATTATTCCTCGAATCGGCCAAAACGAACGACTCTGCTTTAACAGACTGCTGCGCGATAAGAAAAAGCGGCTCCGTGGAGCCGCTGAATCGCTTTCGATCACTCGTAAAGCGGATATTTCTGCGTGAGCGCCAGCGTCGCGTCGTCGATGTACGCCTTCTGCGCCTCGAAATCGGTCGCCGCGCGCCAGATGCAGTCCGCGATCACGTCCATATCCTCGACCGCGAAGCCGCGCGTCGTGACGGACGGGGTGCCCAGACGCACGCCGCTGGTGACGAAGGGCTTCTCCGGATCGTTGGGAACGGCGTTTTTATTCGCGGTGATATGTACCTCGTCCAGACGGCGGGACAGCTCCTTGCCGGTCACGCCGACGCTTCTGAGGTCGCAGAGCATCAGGTGATTGTCGGTGCCGCCGGAGACCAGATCGATGCCCCGGGACAGCAGCCCCTTCGCCAGCGCCGCGGCGTTTTCGACCACGCGCTGCTGATACGCCTTGAATTCCGGCTTGAGCGCCTCGCCGAAGCAGACGGCCTTTGCCGCGATGATGTGCATCAGCGGGCCGCCCTGCGTGCCGGGGAAGATCGCCTTGTTCAGCTGCGCGCCGAGCGCCTCCTTCGCCAGGATCAGACCGCCGCGGGGGCCGCGGAGCGTCTTATGCGTGGTTGAGGTGACCACATCGGCGTAGGGCACCGGGGACGGATGCACGCCCGCCGCGACGAGACCCGCGATATGCGCCATATCCACCATAAAGTACGCGCCGACGCTTTTCGCGATCTCCGCGATACGGGGAAAATCGATGATACGGGGGTATGCGGACGCGCCCGCGACGATCAGCTTCGGTTTGACCGCTTCCGCCTGTGCGGCCAGCGCGTCGTAATCGATAAAGCCGTCGCTGTTGACGCCGTAGTGCACGAAGTTGAAATAGCTGCCGGAGATGTTCACGGGAGAACCGTGAGACAGATGTCCGCCGTCCGCGAGACTCATGCCCATGATGGTGTCGCCGGGCTTGAGCAGCGCGAAGTAGACAGCCATATTGGCCTGCGTGCCGGAATGCGGCTGAACGTTGGCGTATTCCGCGCCGAACAGCTTCTTGACGCGGTCGTTGGCGATGTTCTCCGCCACGTCGACCTCCTCGCAGCCGCCGTAGTAACGCTTGCCGCTGTAGCCCTCGGCATACTTATTCGTCAGAATACTGCCCATCGCCGCAAGCACGGCGGGAGACGTAAAGTTCTCGGACGCGATCAGTTCGATGTTTCGCTTCTGGCGGGAAAGCTCCCGGTCGATGACCTCCGCGATCTCCGGATCGGATTTCCAAAGATCGTCGGCGTAGTTGGTAAATTCTGGATACATATCAAAACACCCCCGTTATGGTGAAAAGTATACCATAACGGGGACTTTCGTTTCAATGGATAACCTGTGTAAAGTTAACGCATAAATATGTGGTTTTTTTGATATTGCGACTATACGCCGGAATACGCGCTGAAGCCGCCGTCGATCGGAACGATCACGCCGGTGACGAACGCGGAATAGGCGCTGTCCGCCAGATACAGCAGCGTACCGGTCAGATCCGCCGTCGTGCCGAAGCGTCCCATCGGCGTGTGCGAGAGGATTTTCTCGCTTCTGGCCGTCAGAGAGCCGTCGGGATTGTAAAGCAGCGTCTTATTCTGATTCGTGGAAAAGAAGCCGGGCGCCATGGCGTTGACGCGGATTCCCACGTCGGAGAAGTGCACCGCCATGAACTGCGTGAAGTTGGACACGGCCGCCTTCGCGGCGGAATAGGCCGGGATGCGGGTCAGCGGCTTGAACGCGTTCATTGAGGAGACGTTGATGATGCAGGCGCCTTCCCGGTCGATCATGTCCTTCGCGAAGACCTGCGTCGTCAGAAGCGTCCCCAGGAAATTCAAATCGAATACGAAGGAAATGCCGTCCGGATCCAGGTCGAAGAACGTCTT
>ONWP01000310.1 GCA_900321595.1 uncultured Eubacteriales bacterium | reverse complement strand
CGCGGGCGGCTTTGACCTGCGGCACGGCGGTCTCACCCGCGCGGCGCAGGGAGCGCGCCTCCAGACTGTCGTTGTCCGCGGCGAATACGGCGGCCTCGTACAGCTGCTCGCCGTCCGCGGGACGCTCGCGCGTCTGATCCAGCGTTCCCAGCAGGACCGGCGGCTTTTCCGTCTCGTCGAGCGCGTCCGTCTGCGCGAAGGGCGTCTGCTTTCCGTCGATCCGAAGCGCAACAGGCCCGCCGGGGCTCTTCCTGAAACGCACCTCCAGGGGCGCGCCGGTCTCCTCTGAGACGCGGATCACGTCGTACAGGCAGTTCGTCAGCACGGGATCCGCCGTCTGCGGCGTCGCGATCTCGATCAGCACCGCGCGGAAGGGCGGCAGCGTCACCTCGACCGTCTCTCCGTAGGCGAAGCTGCCCAGATGCCCCTCGTAGGGGTGCCGCAGATTCACGTCGAAGCGTTCCGCGGCGGTCAGGCCGATCGTCCCGTCCAGCGGTACGCGGATCGTCCGGGGCGTCCAGGTGTCGTTGCCGGTGCAGAGCAGACGCTTTTCCCCGGTGCCGCGGGCGATCGCGCAGCAGCCGAATGCCTCTGGCAAAAGCACGCCCTGCGTCAGGTATCGCGCGTTGCGGCTGTGGTAGGTGTAGACGCGCGCCAGCTTCGGGAATTCCGCGTCCTTGAGCAGCCAGGGGTTGCCGTAGATCTCCGGCGCCAGGATCAGGCTGCGGGAAAAGGCCTGATAGATCAGCTCGTCCTCGAAGTAGTCCATCGCGGAGGAGAGGCAGACGCCGTGATCCTCCGCCAGACGCTCGCGGCCGCCGTCCACGTGGCCGCGCGAAAACATATAGGCCCGGTTGTGCATGGCGGTGATCCGGTTGCACAGGTGCACGTCCGTATAGGTCTCGTCGCCGTTCCACAGGAACGTGGTCACGTAGGGCTCCGCCTCATAGAAATCGAGCCGGTGATTGAGCACGATCAGATCGGGCGAATACTGTCTGCAGGTGCGCAGCATTTCGGCGAAGACGTGCGCCTTCTCCGGCCGCAGACGGCCGCAGACGCCGTCGAGCTTGAACAGGGCAAAGTGATGATCCCGGCACAGGTGTACGAAAAAGTCGAAGCGCTCCCGCTCGGTTTCCGGGTCGTCTCCGAAGCCGTCCGGCGATCCCCAGAGCCCCATCCGGATGCCCAGCTCCTTCGCGCGGGCGACGACGCGGTCATATTCGTGCGGATACTGGGACCGGAATTTTTCGCCTTTGAGGTTGCCGTAGCCTTCGCCGGCGCCGTCAAAATTGCCCGCGTCCCAAGCGTAGATGCGGATCTGCATCCCGTAAGTCTTTTTCATCCATTCGAAGAAGTCGAGGTTGATCAGCGTCTGCCGCTCGGTCGAGCCTTCGTTCGTGTTGTTGATCCAGGAAAAATACTGCGGCACACTTGGTGTGGATTCATCCGCGCCGGCCATGGCTGCTGTCTTTTGCATGAAATACCCTCCCGGAGGTTTTTCTTCATTTTATCATGTCTTTCGGCGGCGTTCAAGACGAATGTGCAAAAAACGGCCGGCGTGTGCCGGCCGCGCAGCGCGTCTGTCACGCGAAGAAATCCCACCGCGACAGGAGCAGCCCGGGGATCACCACCAGCAGGAAAAACGCCCAGCTCACCAGTGTGAACACCTTGAGGAACTGTCTGCCCCGGCCGGGGTACTCCCGCACGTAGATCCGGTAGTTGATCACGGAGGCGAGCGAGCCGATGATGGAGCACAGCCCCGCAGTGTCGACGCCGTAGATCAGCCCCGCCAGGTTCTTTGTAAAGGGATAGAGCACGATGCTGGCCGGGACGTTGGAGATCACCTGACTCAGGCCGATGCCCCACCAGTATTCCCGTCCGGCGACGGATTTTGCCAGAAAACCGGCGATGGCGGGGTTCCCGGCGATGGACGCGGAAAACACAAAGAAGCACAGAAAGGTGAAAAGCAGCGCGTAATCCACCTTGAGAAACAGCCGCCGGTCCGCGAACGCGATGACAGCCAGCACGACCGCAAGCGCGGCAGGCCAGAGCCGGGTCCGCGTGACGATGACCAGCAGGATCAGCGCGAAAAGCGCGAGGTACATCCACCGGCGCCAGCCCTTCGCCGTCTCCGGCAGACTGCGCGGATCGCAGACGACGCGCTGACGCAGGTTTTTCCGGTACAGGATGAGGATAAAGCACACCAGCAGTACGCCTGACATCGCGCAGATCGGGAGCATGTGCAGCATGAACTTCCATACGCTGACGCCGGACTGCCCGTATATGAACAGGTTTTGCGGACTGCCGAAGGGCATCAGCAGAGAGCCCCGGACGGCGGCGATATTCTCCATGGAGATGACCGGCAGGATATACCGTTCCTGCTCCGCGGCGCGGAACAGCAGGATCGTCAGCGGCACAAAGATCAGCAGCGACACGTCGTTGGTGACGAACATGGATGAGAAGAACACGCCGAAGACCAGAAACAGCGTCATCGCGGTCATGGAGCTGAGTCGGCCGGCCAGATTGACCACAGGCCGCAGGACGTTTTCCTGTTTGAAGCCCTCCAGCACGCACAGCATCATGAGCAGCGTTCCCAGCGTTCGCCAGTCGATCTGCGTCAGCAGCGCTTTCGGCGGCGGCGTGATAATAAGCCCCGCCAGCGCGGCGACAGCCGCCAGGGTGACCATCGGCTCTTTTTTGAGCCAGAGAAACGCTT
>ONWP01000071.1 GCA_900321595.1 uncultured Eubacteriales bacterium | reverse complement strand
GTATGATTATAAAAAAGGCGAAGTCGACGTCAATACGATCACGACGTACCTGTTTAACGACCATTTCTACAGCATCCACGACACCGACGACAACATGGTGAACTTCGGCTACTGCCGCGGCGACGTGCTCGCCGCCCACAGAGGCAAGCGTGAAACGGACGGCAGCCGCTGCATCGTATGGATGCCGACCTATCGTCAGCACGCGAAGGACGGCGATCTGCGGATCGACTCCCGGTTCCCGCTGGGGTTCCCGGTCTTCAAAACGCGAGAGGATCTTGCGCGCGTCAACGAGTGTCTGCGGCGGAACAACGTGATCCTGTATCTGCGGCCGCATCCCGTGCAGGATACGTCTGTGCTGCATCTGGCCGACATGAGCAATATCGTGCTGGCCGACAACGCGTATCTGGACAGCCGCGGCCTGACGCTCTATGATTTCCTGACGGAAACGGACGCGCTGATCACGGATTATTCCTCCGTTTATTACGACTATCTGCTGTTGGATCGTCCGATCGCGCTGGCCGTGGAAGACCTGGACGAGTTCAAGGCAAAATGGCCGATGTATTTTGATGATTTCAAGGCAAATTACATCTGCGCGTATTTAAATACGACTGACGACCTCGAAGCGTTTATTCGCGACGTGGCCGACGGCAACGATCCCTACGCCGAGGCGCGAAACGCGCAGATGCACCGGTTCCACGACTACACG
This sequence comes from uncultured Eubacteriales bacterium, assembly GCA_900321595.1. Taxonomy (GTDB): domain Bacteria; phylum Bacillota; class Clostridia; order Oscillospirales; family Acutalibacteraceae; genus UBA1081. Next base: position 7,642 of record ONWP01000071.1, on the reverse strand, counting down.
GACGGGCGCACCTGCGAAAGGCTGTATAAATATCTTGTTCGCAGATTTGCGCTTTAACTTGATTTTTTCGATTCGTTCATGTAAAATAGAAATACAAACGCGTAAAGGGTGTTTATTCATGAAAAAAGGAATTATCGCATTTCTCTGCCTGACGCTCGTCATGCTGCTGGTCCTGACCGGCTGCGTAAAGAAGGGAAGTATCTCTGATAACGCGTCGCAGCTCGACGCGACCAATCTCGTCTCCGGCGAATATGTGACGGTGCAGAGCAACAACGTCATCACGCCGCTCACGAACGCGCCGAATGAGACCACGACCGCCCTGACGGCGGATCCGAACGTGGATCCGCTCGATCAGATCGGCGCCGAGGCGCAGATCTTCCGCAGCGGTAAAGTCTATTTCGAGGGCTCGATCTTCTCTGAGGACGGCAGCGATATGCCGGTCGTGTTTGCCAGCGACGGACACAACGTGCAGATCAACGTTACGACTGAAGGCCTTTCGCTCGGCATCGTTGTGATCGACGGTACGACGTATCTGCTGATGCCTTCGACCAAGATGTATATCGAGATCTCCGATCGTGTGCTTTCGGCGCTGGGGCTTGATAACTTTGACCTGACTTCCATCTCGGAGCTGACCAATGAAGGGCTTGAGGACGACAGCACGCAGGTTCGTTCCTATCCTGTGACGATCAACGGCAGCGCAGGTCTCTGTACGGAATTCGAATCTCCCGAGAATGAGTCGATCACGAAGCTCTATACGCAGAATGACAAGCTTGTTCAATGCGATATCGTCAACAAGGCGTCGGGAAAAACGACGATGACTGTTGCGTTTTCGACCGTCAGCGCCGGGATCCCTTCCGATATGCTGACCTTGAAGGGATATGAGAAAGCGCCCAGCGCGATCTCCTTCCTGCGCGGTCTCGTTAAGAGTTGAGACGGGAAATCTGTGTGATAACCGGCGGCGCGACCGGGATCGGCCGCGCGATCGTTGAACGGATTTGCCGGGACGGATGCGCGGCAGCAGTCTGCTGCCGCGATTCTGTATTACAGGCGCAAACCTTGTGTGATTCGCTCCGAAAGGACGGATGCGACGCGGAATGGTTTCAGATGGACGTGACAGACCCGTCTTCGGTAGAGCGGACCGTCACGTCGATCGCAGAGCGGATGGGGCCGCCGACACGGCTTGTCAATAACGCCGGGATCGCGCGTCAGGCGCTGTTTACGGATTCCAGCGACGAACAGACGATGCAGCTGATCAATACGGATCTCGTCGGCGCGATGCGTGTGACAAAGGCGATCCTGCCGTATATGATCCGTGCCAAACGCGGCGCGATCGTCAACATCTCCTCGATGTGGGGACAGGTCGGCGCATCCTGTGAGGTGGATTATTCCGCGGCGAAGGCCGGCGTGATCGGTTTCACAAAGGCGCTCGCTAAGGAGACCGCGCCCAGCGGCGTTCGGGTCAATTGCGTAGCCCCCGGCTGCGTGGACACCGCGATGATGGCCGGTTTCTCGCGTGAGGATCTCGACGCGCTCTGCGATGAGATTCCGATGGGGCGGATCGGTCAGCCGTCTGAGATCGCGGAAGCGGTCGCTTTCCTGCTCAGTGACGCGGCGTCCTATATCACGGGGCAGGTGCTTGGCGTCAATGGCGGCATGATTATTTGACAGTACAGGAAAACGGATAAGAGAGGCATTCATTATGGAAAAGAAGCAAAAAACGCTCGAGGGCAATCCCTCCCGTTCCAGTAAGAATCTGATCGTCACGATCGCGATCTTCGTGCTGATCGTCGCCCTGATCGTCGTCGGCCTTCTGATCCTTCGGAAACATAAGAAGCCGCGTGAGGACACGACGGAGATGCCGTATTATTCAAGCGTCTCGGGTGAACTCGCCACAGCAGAAGACGGCTCGCCGATCACCGTTCGCCAGAACCCGACCATGCGCGTGGCCGGAACTGCGCCAATCGCCGGAACGACCGCGCCGGCGGGACAGACTGCGGCCGCGACGACGCGCGCTGCCGGCTCAGCTTCGACGACAGCAGCGAACGGCGCGAATCGGGGCGCGGCTTCGACGACGCGTGCAGGCGGAGGCGGCTCCAACAGCGGAAACGGCGGCGGTACGGCAAATAATACGCCCGCTCCTGCTCCCGCCGCGACGACAAAGGCTTCCGGCGGCAGATCAAACGTTGACAGCGCCGCGGAGCTGCGCGATATCAATGCATTCATCAACGGTGTTTTTACGATGGAGGGTACGCTCGTTGGTGATGATGGTGGTGGGCAGCGCATAAGGCTTACCAAGGATCACAACAATATCAAGGCTGGCATGGATTTAGAGGGTATGGCCTTAACATTCCTTTTGACAAACGGTAAGATGTATCTGGTCAATGATACTGATCGTAAGTTTACTGAATTCGACGAGGCGATGGCCTCTATGCTCGGAGTGGATCCATCGGAGTTTACGGATATGTTCGGCGGATCTCTGGACTTATTTGACCCGACTGAAACACGCTTTGACAATGGTGTCAGAAGCGAGAGTACATATAGTGGGCAGAAGGCTGTGGTGTACGACTTCCCTCAGGATTCGGGCGTAACGCTTCGTTTTACGCTGGTCAACGGCGGGCTGAAGCGTTTGACCGTCATCGATTCCGCCGCCGGTGACAGCGATGATTACGGTATCGTCTTTAACAGCTTCTCCGGCAATCTGCCGGCAAACGCTTTTTCGTTGGCGGGCTATGAGAAGCAGAGTCTTATGGACTTTATGTCTGCTATGAATATCGAGGGCATGGAAGGGTTCTAAGCTATTCTACCGATAAAAAAGCTCTCCGGACGATCGCCCGGAGAGTCTTTGTTTTGTTTTACAGCGACTTGCTGGACATGAACTTCTCGTGGATCTCGGCAACAGCCTTGTCCGCGTCCTTTTCATCGATCAGCACGCTGATTTTGATTTCGCTGGTGGAGATCATCTGGATATTGATATCGCTGTTGTACAGCGCTTCAAACATCAGGGAAGCCGCGCCCGGATGGGTCTCCATACCGGCGCCCACGACGCTGACCTTCGCGACGTCTGTGTCGCAGAGAATCTTTTTGCCCTGCAGCTCCGCGATCCTGCTGACCTGATCCATGGTCTCCTGCGCGTTGTCGCGGCTGACGGTGAAGGTGATGTCCTTCGATCCCTGGCGGCCGATGGACTGCAGGATGATATCGACGTTAATGTTCTTCGCGGCGAGGCGGGAAAAGATCTTAAACGCAATGCCCGGCACGTCGGGAAGGTCGATGATCGAGATGCGCGCGACGTTGGTATCCTTCGTGACGCCTCTGACAAGCATTTGTTCCATATTTGCAGTCTCCTTTACGATGGTGCCGGGTACCCGTTTCAGGCTGGACAGCACCTCGATTTCCACATTGTATTTTTTTCCCATTTCTACGCTTCTGTTGTTGAGGACTTGCGCGCCGAGCGTCGCAAGCTCCAACATTTCATCGTAGGTGATCTCGTCGAGCTTCCTTGCGCCGGGCACCTTGCGGGGATCGGCGGTGAATACGCCCTCCACGTCCGTAAAGATCTGACAGCGGTCGGCGTGAAGCGCGGCCGCCAGCGCGACAGCGCTCGTGTCGGATCCGCCGCGGCCGAGCGTCGTAAGATCGTCATATTTATTGATGCCCTGGAATCCGGCGACGATCACGATCTGGTGTTTGTCGATCGCGGAGCGGACACGGTCTGCCTTGATCGTCTTGATCCGGGCTGCCGCGTGCGCGGAATTCGTCATAAAGCCGGCCTGCCAGCCAAGCATGGAGATCACGGGGCAGCCGATCCGCTCGATCGCCATAGCCAGAAGCGCGACGGAGATCTGTTCTCCGGCTGTCAGGAGCATATCCATTTCGCGTTTAGACGCTCTGGGGTTGATTTCCTGCGCCTTCGCGATCAGGTCGTCTGTGGTATCGCCCTGGGCGGAAACAACGACAATGACGTCATTTCCGTCTTTATAAGTATCTGTGACAATGCTTGCTACGTTGTTGACGCGTTCGGCATTGGCAACGCTGCTGCCGCCGAACTTTTGTACGATGAGTGCCATGTCTGTCTCCTTTGGATCAATAATCTGTCATCTTGAGTGTCGTCAGTTTTTCGAAATCAGGAATCGCGTCCAAAATCGACTCGATCTCACTGCGCGCCATGGGGGAGGTCACAAACGCGATCTGATCCGCGGGCAGTGAATCCTCAGGCAGGATCGTCAGCGCGTCGTTCTGCCGGATCGCTTCCCGCGCGGCGTCGCTGCAAGCTTTGCCGCGAATGAACAGCGAAAGGATCTGCTCGTCCGCAGGCGCGACAAAACCGGGCTGCGCTTCCTCCCAGCCGAAATACAGCTTGCGCAGCTGATGCCTGGCCGCGTCGATCACATCCGCGACAACTGCGCTGGCTGTCGGCATCTTGCCCGCGCCGCGTCCGTAGAAGAGGACGTCGCCCAGCGCGTCACCGCGCACCAGGATCGCGTTGAATACGTCGTTGACGCTGGCAAGCTGTGAATGATTCTTGATGAGCGCGGGCGCTACGTTGATATCGATCCGGCCGTCGGGCCGCAGCTTCGCGTCCGCGATCAGTTTGATCACGCATCCGAGCGATTTCGCGCATTCCACGTCGGTCAGCGTCAGATCGCGGATGCCGTTCGTGGGAACCTGCTCCGGGTAAACGTGCTGTCCGAAACACAGCGCGGCAAGAATACAGATCTTGCGGCAGGCGTCAAAGCCGTCCACATCAGCCGACGGATTCGCCTCCGCGTAACCGAGCTGCTGCGCCTGTTTGAGCGCGGTGTCAAAGTCCGTATTGTTGTCGATCATCTGTGTGAGGATATAGTTCGTCGTTCCGTTGAGGATGCCGGCGACCTCGCAGATGCGGTTCGCGGTCAGGCAGTGGGTGATCGGACGGATGATCGGGATGCCGCCGCCGACGCTCGCCTCAAACAGGAAATTGACGTTGTGCGAATCCGCGATCTGCAGAAGCTCAACGCCGTGCTTCGCAACCAGCTCCTTGTTCGAGGTCACAACGCTCTTGCCGGCGAGCAGCAGTTTCTTTACGAACTCGTAGGCAAACGTGATGCCGCCCATCGTCTCAACAACGATCTTGACTTCAGGATCGCAAAGGATGATGTTGAAATCCTTGATCATCAGGTCGCGATAGGGACTGTCGGGGAAATCGCGAATATCCAGGATATACTTAATATCCATCGACATTTGCATACTGTTACGCGCGATGCGTTCCTGATTCTGATTGATCAGATCAACGACGCCGGAACCGACTGTTCCGTAACCCATCACCGCAATATACATAATATCTCTCCTTCAAAATACACAATCAGGATATGCTCCCGAATGAACGTTATTCGTATCCGTTCGGATTGTTTTTCTGCCAATTCCAGGCGTCCCGGCACATCTGACGAACGTCCAGCTCCGCCTGCCAGCCAAGCACGCGTTTCGCTTTGTCGGCGTTCGCGTAGGAATAGGCGACGTCGCCGGCCCGTGCCGGACCGATTTCGTAGGGAACCGTCACGCCGGTGACCTCTTCAAAGGCGTGGATCAGTTCCAGCACGCTTGTTCCGTTGCCGGTGCCGAGGTTGAAAATCTCAGTCCCCGCGTGGTCGAGCACAAAAGCGATCGCCTTCACGTGCCCCTTCGCAAGGTCTACGACATGGATATAGTCGCGTACGCCGGTTCCGTCCGGGGTGGGGTAGTTATTGCCGAAGACGGTCAGTTTTTCCCGCTTTCCGACGGCGACCTGTGTGATGTAAGGCATCAGGTTGTTCGGGTAACCCGGCGCTTCACCGATCCGGCCGCTTGCGTGCGCGCCGATCGGATTGAAATACCGAAGCAGAACAACGTGCCAGTCCGGCTCAGCGGCTGCGGTATCGGTCATGATCCGTTCGATCTGCAGCTTCGTCGTTCCGTAGGGGTTTGTCGTTGTACCCGTCTGCATATCCTCCGTGAAGGGACACTTGTTTTCCGCGCCGTAAACGGTCGCGCTTGAGGAAAACACGATCTTTTTGCAGCCGTTGCGGCGCATGGCCTTCAGGAGCTCGATCGTACCGGTCAGGTTGTTGTCGTAGTATTCGAGCGGCATTTTAACAGATTCGGGAACCGATTTCAGCGCCGCGAAATGAACGACTGCCTCGATTTCGTTTTCCGTGAAAATCGTGTCAAGCAGCGCGGCGTCGCGCGTGTCGCCCTTGTAGAAGCGTAGCGTCTTTCCGGTGAGCTCCTGGACGCGCCGCAGAGATTCCTCGCTGCTGTTGACGAGGCTGTCGATGACAACGACCTCGTAACCGGCGTTGAGCAGCTCCAGACAAGTGTGAGAGCCGATGAAGCCGGCTCCGCCTGTTGCTAAAATTGCCATATGAATACCGTTCCTTTCCGATCAAGAAATGAGAGTTTATCCGAATTCGATCCCGAAGCGGGTCGCGAGACCGCCGATCAGTTCGTAAAGCGTCGCCGGATCGGTGAAATACAGATAGAGTACGACCGTGCACGCAAATGAGAGGATCAGCAGGAGGAACATGACGATCACGAAGCTGATCGGAATGCTCCTGACGCGTTTGCGTTTTCCTTTGCCGTCCGGACCGTCGAGCGTCGCGGGGTCGGCCAAAACGTCCGCAAGCATGAGGAAAAGCTCCGCGGTGACGGTGTGCATGAAATCCTCGTGCGTTTCATCCGGGATCGAGCTGATCGTGCGGATCATAGCCTTGTCTTTGGACGCGACCGCGATCTGAACGGTGAATCCGATCTCCTGCGAGGGCAGCTCGATCACCGATACGCCGTAGTCGGCGGCGTACTGACTTCTGGCGGCGACCGCAGCGCTGTCCACCGCGCGGCCGATCTTGCTGCGGTCATAGGGCGCGTATGAGACGTGATCGTCCCAGACGTCGATCATGCGGGCCGCCTTCGCGATGTGTTTGCTGAATTCCGTCGTCGCGACGGCGATCCGAACGTCGCCGCGCGCAAGCTGATCGGCCAGGATATCGGCGGTAAAGCGAATCTCCTGATCGGCGAATCGGCTCAGCTGTACTCCGTAAACGCGTTTGATATACGGGATGACGTACTTGCGCATCGTCGGAAAGCTGCGTTCCATCTCCAGCGGGATAAACAGGATCGTCTGGTCCTTGGAATGAATGGCAAAGCCGGAATACAGCCCGTCGTTCAGCGGGAACGGCGTCGAGTTGGTGGGCATCAGCGTGTGATAGGTGTAATCCTCATCATCGTCGAGCCCGCGCAGATGCTGCATGACGGCTTCTGAATGGATCATGTCGAAACTGAACGCTTCGCAGATCGCGATCTTCGCGTCGTTGAACATTTTTTCATCCGCCATGATCAGCAGAATGTCATTCTCCGGCAGCGCCTCCTGAATCGCGAGCATGCCGCCCGGAATCGAACGGAAGGTCAGCGGCAGCTCCGGCGCTGTATTTGTCAATCCCACCAGCGCTTCGGAGATCACGCTGACAGTGCGCTCATAATCGGCGTCAGACGCAGTTGTAAATGCTATCTGCTGTACTCTCATGTTGATTTACCTGCCTCAGCTGTTTACTGTCCAGCGGAACGCGTCCGCAAAAGGATTTTCCAGTCCGCGCTCATCGTACCAGACCTGGGGATAACGGACATTGTTGTT
>ONWP01000042.1 GCA_900321595.1 uncultured Eubacteriales bacterium | reverse complement strand
CGTCGGCGTCGTGCGCCGCGATCCCATGGCGATGCTTCCGTTCTGCGGCTACAATATGGCTGACTACTGGCAGCACTGGCTGGATATCGGCGACACCCTCGATCCCGAAAAGGCGCCGAAGATCTTCAACGTCAACTGGTTCCGCAAGGATGACGACGGCAACTTTATGTGGCCCGGCTTCGGCGACAACCTGAGAGTCCTTGAGTGGATCCTCAAGCGCTGCGACGGCACCGTTGACGCGCAGGAGACCGCGATCGGCTACGTGCCCTATGCGAAGGACATCAACATCGAAGGTCTGGAGGGCGAAGTGACGCTCGAGAGCCTGGCTTCCATCCTTGACGTTGACAAGAAGCTGTGGGCTGATGAAGCGGAGGGCATCGAAGAGTTCTACGCGAAGTTCGGCGATCGTCTGCCTGCGACGCTGAAGGGCGAACTGGATGCTTTGAAGGCAAGACTGGCAGAGTAATCTGAAGATTTCGGAGCGCAGTCGGATACGGCTGCGCTCTTCGCCATTGAAAGGAGTTTTCCTGTGGAGAATCGATATCATCTCGACAAGGCTTGTATCGCCGCGCTTGCTTCCGAGGCGGAACGCGAGATCACGAAGATCTGTCACACCTTCGGCCCGAGACCCTGCGGCGAAGCGGGAGAGACAGACGCGCAGAAATACCTGCTGGATAAGCTCGCCGCGTACGGCGAAGCGCGCCGGGAGACGTTTACCGTGCATCCGGACGCGTTTATGTCCTTCGTGCCGCTTGCCGGGGTCAGCCTGATGGCGGCCGGCGCCTGCAACGCGATCGCGGCGCTGAAAAACAAAAAATTCGCTTTGGGCGCGATCGCCGGAATGGGTACGGCTGTGGCCGGGATCGTCGGCGAATTCGGTCTGTACAAGGAAATGCTCGATCCCTGCTTTAAAGAAAAGACCAGCGGGAACGTGATCTGCGTGCGTCCCGCCGCGGGTGAAACGAAGCGTCGGATCATCATTTCCGGACATACGGATTCCGCGCCTGAATGGACCTATACCTATGAACTGGGCTCCAAGGGCGTTCTGACGGTCGCGGGTTATGGCATCGCCGGCCTTGCCTATACAGTCGTGCAGACGATCGTGAATCTCGTCTCCCGCAACAAGGCGCTGAAGCGGAAGCTCATGCTCGGCCAGACGCTCTTCCTGCCGGCTTACGGTCTGCTGCTTCGATTCACGGACAGCAAAAATTACGTTCCCGGCGCGTCCGACGATCTCAGCGGCGTGATGGTCGCTGCCAGTGTGATGCAGTATCTGCAGGCGCACGAGATCACGTTTGAGAATACGGAAGTCATCGCGCTGCTGACCGGCGGCGAGGAATGCGGCCTTCGCGGCGCGAAAGCGTTCTTCAAAGCGCATCCGGAAATGAAGGACGACGGCGTCGAGACCGTCTTCCTCGGTTTTGATACAATCCGAGATGAAGCCTATATGACGATCTACGAGGGCGACATGTCCGGCGTTGTGAAGAATGATCGCGGCGCCTGCGAGTTCCTGCAGCGGTGCGCTTCCGACTGCGGATGCGACGTGCCGATCGGAACGATCCCGCTGGGGTCGACCGACGCGGCGGCCGCCAGTCAGGCCGGGATCAGAGCCGCGAGCTTTGTCGCGATGGATCCCGCCCCCGCGCGGTATTACCATACAAGACTGGACACGCCGGAGAATTTGATCCCGGAAACCATCGCCAAGGGCATTGAGATCGCTCTGACGGCGGTTTTCGATTACGACGCAAAGGGGATCTGACGATCCCCGGTTCCCGGGTCGGTACTGGAAACCGCCCGGTTTATATAAAAAGCCCCTCAGGACAAGCGCCCTGAGGGGTATTTTTGAACTGTTGTCAGATCTCGTAAACGCCGGAATCGAGCACGATGTATTCTTTTCCGCTGATGCGGAAATACTTGTTGACCGGCTCCTTGAAGCTCATGTATTCCGTCACATTGAAAGTTTGCGTGTCAACGAGACGGATCTCACCGGAGCCGCGGTTGCACACATATAGCTGTTCCTTATCGCAGAAGACGGAAACCGGCTCATGAAACGCGGTAGACGCGCCGCCGCCGATCCGCATGACGATCTTGTGATCGTCGAGCGCGTACTTAATGACGGCGTTTCTGCCCGGTACGGCCAGCCAGATATCGTTGCCGTCGGCGGCGCAGTCGCGCGCCGGCGCTTTATCATAGTAGCAGTCTCCGGTCATAACGATCTTGCCGTTCTCGTCAAAATGCCCGAGCTCGCCGGTCGGATAAACGACAACCAGATGCCGGTTCGGCATGATGCAGGTATCGCACGCGAGGAACTCCTTCAGACGCTTCGCCGCCTGTTCGAAGGAAGGTCCGAATTTCGCGAGCATATACGCGCTGACCGTCGTATCGATGACTTCGCCCTTGATCGGATCGCGTGTGAAAAAGACCGGTCTGCGCTTGCCGTTCGGCAGTCTGTCCGGCATCACGTACATCAGTCCGCGTCCGGTCAGCAGAATGTCAAGCAGGCCATTGTCAATGATTTTATTCAAAAGTGATCACCGTCAGTCGTTTGTGATATTGAAGCAAAGCTTCATCAGGCTGTCGTTCAGGTGGACGTTCTCAGAGTAGACGTCCGGGAAGTCCTCCTGCACGGCATAATGGGTGAAGTTCCAGAAATAACGGACGCCGCAGGCGACAAGCCGCCCGGCAAGATCCCGCGCCGCCTGATCCGGTACGCACAGGATCGCCGCCATCGGGCCGCTTGACTTGCAGAAGGCCTCGAGCTCGCTTTCCGGCAGGATCGGAAGCTCGCGCAGCTCTTTTCCGATTTTTTCCGGATCCGCGTCAAAGACCCCGATCAGATCAAATCCGCGGCCGGCAAAATCCATATGCTGACATACCGCGCGCCCCATATTTCCCGCGCCGATCAGAATAATGCGGTAATGGCTGTCAATGCCGATGATCTGACCCAGCGAACGGCGCAGCTGGGTCACGTTGTAGCCGTAGCCCTGCTGGCCGAAGCATCCGAAACAATTGAAATCCTGCCGGATCTGGGAGGCTGTCAGGCTCATGCGGCGCGACAATTCCCCGGAAGATACCCGATCCACGCCTTCTGCTTCCATCGCGCAGAGGAATCTGTAATAACGGGGAAGTCTGGCGATCACGGATTTTGAAACGGATCGGTCGTTGTGCATGGGAGAAACGCCTCCTTACAGGCTTTTCACGGTGTCCATCACGTACTGGCCGAATTCACGGCAGGTGCATCCGGTTTCGCGGCCGGTGATGGCGATCTTCTTTTCCGTAAACATACAGATGTCAAGCGCCTGTTCGAGTTTATGCGCTTCCTCGTGCTTGCCGATGTGGTCGAGCAGCATGACGGACGCGCGCAGCATGGAGCAGGGATCCGCGTAGTCACCGCGGCCTTCCTTGACCATGCGCGGCGCGGAGCCGTGAATGGCCTCAAACATGGCATACTGTTAGCCGAGGTTCGCGCTGCCGGCTGTGCCGACGCCGCCCATGAACTGCGCGGCCTCATCCGTGATGATATCGCCGTACAGATTCGGCAGGATGAACACGCGGAACGCGGTCCGGCGATCCGGATCGATCAGCTTCGCGGTGGTGATATCGATATACCATTCGTCTGTGGTGATCTCCGGGTACTCTTCGCCGACTGCCTTGCAGATATTCAGGAACTTGCCGTCCGTCGTCTTGATGACGTTCGCCTTCTGGATGATGGAGACGCGCTCCTTCTTGTTGTTTCTTGCGTATTCATAGGCAAGGCGCGCGATGCGTTCCGTGCCTTCTGTCGTGGTGACGACGAAGTCGAACGCCAGATCCTCGTCCACATTGACGCCCTTGGAGCCGACGGCATACGCGCCTTCCGTATTCTCACGGAAGAAGACCCAGTCGATGCCTTCCTCGGGGATCTTGACGGGGCGAACGTTCGCGAACAGATCCAGCGCCTTGCGCATGGCGACGTTCGCGCTCTCGATATTGGGCAGACCGTCGCCTTGCTGCGGCGTTGTCGTTGGGCCTTTCAGAATGACGTCGCAGGCTTTGATTTCCTCAAGCACGTCATCCGGGATCGCTTTCATGACCTTGACGCGGTTTTCGATCGTCAGCCCGTCGATATACTGAAACGTGATCCGGCCGGATTCAACGTCGTCCTTCAGCAGGAATTCCAGCACGCGCGCAGACTCCCGCGTAATGATCGGACCGATGCCGTCGCCGCCGCAGACGCCGATGGTGATGTGATCCAGATGTGCGAAGTCTTTGTATTCCTTTGCTGCCTTGATGCGGTCGTTGCGCTCGGCCTGTTCGCGAACCAGCGCTTCAAAATGAGCGGCAGCCGCCTTGATTTTCGCTTCATCCATGATTATTTCTCCTTTATTTCCGCCAGATGGCCGGTATATCCCAGAAGGCCGCCCCACAACAGCATATTGCGCTCGCGCTGCGTGAAATCGTTTTTGAAGCTGTACCGTCTGTCTTTTGTCTTATTACAGACCGTGATCACGCCGCCGTTTTCGATCCGCTCGCGGACGTCTTCAAGCACCAGCGTGTCAAACGCGTCGATGTCGTCGTAGTCGCTCTCATTGACGAATTCCAGCGGGATGATACCGGAATTGATCAGATTGCCCTTGTGGATCCGGGCGAAGGATTTCGCGGCGACAGCGCGGATGCCCAAATACATGGGAACAAGCGCGGCGTG
>ONWP01000277.1 GCA_900321595.1 uncultured Eubacteriales bacterium | reverse complement strand
GTTTTCTGGGGCACCAGACGCAAGCGCTCGCTCTATCCGGATCAGCCGCCGGAAAAACGCCAGTGGCTCGATTTGCGGGACGTGGCGCTTGTCAAAGAATCTGACGACGCAGATTTGCTTTTCTCGGATCGATTCGCGTCTTATCTGACGGAAGCTTGTTTGAGTCTGGCCGACGTGTACCTGTTTTTCCTCAATGTCGAGGAGCGCGCCAGACTGGAATATGACAGAAAGGAATGATGCCGTATGGCAAAGAAATTATTGTTGGGCAATGAAGCCGTGGCGAGAGGTCTCTGGGAGGCCGGCATGACCTTCGCGTCGAGCTATCCCGGCACACCCAGCACAGAGATCACGGAGACGCTCGCGAAGTACGACGACGTGTACAGCGAGTGGGCTCCCAACGAGAAGGTTGCCTGTGAGGCGGCGATCGGCGCCGCGATCGCAGGCGCGAGAAGCTTCTGCGGCATGAAGCATGTCGGACTGAACGTCGCGGCGGATCCGCTGTTTACCGCGTCTTATACAGGCGTCAACGGCGGCATGATCATCGGCGTCGCCGACGATCCCGGGATGCATTCCTCGCAGAACGAGCAGGATTCCCGCCACTACGCGAAGGGGGCGAAGATCATGATGCTCGAACCGGCCGACGCCGCGGAGTGCCGCGATTTCGCCAAGCTCGGCTACGCGCTCAGCGAACGGTTTGATACGCCGGTTCTGCTGCGTCTGACCACGCGCGTGGCGCATTCGAGAGGCCTTGTCGAGGAGCAGGAAAAAGAGGCGTATACGCTGAAAGCGTATCAGAAGGACGCGAAAAAATACGTCATGATGCCGGCGTACGCCATCCCGAAGCATGTGACGGTGGAGCAGCGGATCCTGGACCAGATCGCCTGGGCGGAGGATTGTGAGATCAACCGCGTCGAGTATCACGATACGAAGATCGGCGTGATCACGGCGGGCAACTGCTATAACTACGCCCGCGAGGCGCTCGGCGACGGCGCGTCCTATCTGAAGCTGGGCATGGTTTATCCGCTGCCGGAGAAGCTGATCCGTGATTTCGCGGCGAAATGCGATACCGTTTACGTCATTGAGGAACTGGATCCCTTTATCGAGGAGCACTGCCGCCGGCTTGGTCTTTCCGTACACGGCAAAGATGTTTTTACCCTGCAGGGCGAGTACTCGCAGGCGCTCGTGCGCAAGGTCATCCTCGGCGAGGAGATCCCGTTTGACACGTCTGATATTCCGGTTCCCGGCAGACCGCCGGTGCTCTGCTCCGGCTGTCCGCACAGAGGCCTTTTCTACGCGCTCAAGCAGGAGAAGGTCGCGGTCAGCGGCGACATCGGCTGCTATACGCTGGGCGCGCTGCCCCCGCTGGAGTCGGTGGATACCTGCGTCTGCATGGGCGCGTCCGTCAGCGCGCTGCACGGCCGCAACAAGGCCGATCCGTCTCAGGCGTCGAAGAGCGTCGCTGTGATCGGCGACTCGACCTTCTGCCACAGCGGCATCACGGGACTGGTGAATATCGCTTATAACAACAGCGCTTCCACGGTGATCGTGCTGGATAACTCCATCACGGGCATGACGGGGCATCAGGAGAATCCGACGACCGGCAAAAACATCAAGGGCGAACCGGCGACCGCCATCGATCTGGAGGCGCTCGCGCACGCCGTCGGCATCCGCCGTGTGCGCGTCGTCGATCCGTATAACCTGAAACAGACGCGGGACGCCATTCACGAGGAGCTGGCCGTCGATGAGCCCTCTCTCATCATTTCCCGCCGTCCGTGCGCGCTGCTCAAGTATGTGAAGCACGCGCCCGCGTACCATATCGACCGCGAAAAGTGCCGCGGCTGCAAGTCCTGTATGCGCATCGGCTGTCCGTCGATCAGCATGAAGGACGGCAAGGCGCAGATCGACTTTACGCAGTGCGCCGGATGCGGCGTGTGCGTGCAGATGTGCGCGTTTGACGCGATCAGGCAGTAAGGAGGGAGAAGAGCATGAAAACGTACAGTGTGATGATCGTCGGCGTCGGCGGACAGGGCACGCTTTTGGCGAGCCGTCTTCTCGGGAACGCCGTCATCAGCGAAGGGTATGACGTCAAGGTCAGCGAGGTACACGGCATGAGCCAGCGCGGCGGTTCCGTGATCACCTACGTGCGCTACGGCGATAAGGTCTATTCTCCCATCATCGAGAAGGGGGAAGCCGACCTGATCCTTTCCTTTGAGCTGCTGGAAGCGGCCAGATATCTGCCGTACCTGAAAAAGGGCGGCAGACTTATCGTCAATACGCAGCAGATCGATCCCATGCCGGTGGTTACCGGACAGGCGACTTACCCGGACGGCGTGCTCGACATGCTCCGGAGCAAGGCGGACGTCACGGCTGTGGACGCGCTTTCACTCGCGGTGGAAGCCGGTTCCGCCAAGGCTGTCAACGTGGTGCTGATGGGCGTCGCCGCGCAGAGCCTCGGGATCGGGAAACCGGTCTGGGAGCAGGTCGTCGCCGATACGGTGCCGCCGAAGTTCCGGGAGCTGAATCTGAAGGCGTTCGACCTCGGTTACGCGCACAAGGCTTAACACTGTGAGCGGACTGAACATCGGCGTCGAGCTGGGAACGCAGAACATCACGGCCTTTGCCCAGGGCAAGGGCCTGCTGGTGCGCGAACCCTGCGTCGTCGCGATGGATACCATCAGCGGAAAACCGCTGGCGTTCGGCGAGGACGCCATGCAGCTGATGGGGCGAACGTCCGGCGCGGCGGAGCTGAAATTTCCCATCCGTGACGGCGTAGTCGCGGACGTGGAGACGACGGTCTTTATGCTGAAACGCTTCATTGATAAGGCGTGCGGCAGCTCGATCGTGAAACCGAATGTGATCGCCTGCGTACCGGCGTCGCTCTCCAGTCTGGAGCGCAAGACCATCGTCGACGCGCTGTTCCTTGCCGGCGCGGGTCGTGCGTGTCTGCTGCCGAAACCCTATGCCGCGGCTATGGGGACGGGTGTGAACCTGTCCGCGCCGCATGGCTTCTTTACCGCGGATTTCGGCGCCGGATGCGTGGAAACGGCTGTCGTCACGATGGACGACACCGCTGTGAGCCGGTCGATCCGGATCGGCGCGGTCACGCTGACGGAGGATATCCAGCGTTATCTGCGGCGGGAAAAGAACGTCGAGGTCGGGTTCCTGGGCGCGGAGCGCATCAAGCGTTTGATCGGCGGCGCGGTTCGCAGGGAAGAGGAGATCGCGTTGATCTGCGCCGGAAAGAGCGTGATCACCGGGCGGCCGATCAACTTTGAGGTCGGCTCGGACGGCGTTTACGCCGCGATGCGCGATCATCTGTTCGCTATCCGCGACGGACTGGCGGGCGTTCTTGCGGAAACGCCGCCGGATCTGGTCGCCGACGTGTCGGAGGGCGGACTCGTCCTGTCCGGCGGCGGCGCGCGTCTGTTCGGACTCGACCGGTTCCTGCGGCGCACGCTCGGCGTTCCGGTGTTTGTCGTCAATGAACCGGAGCTGTGCCTTTCGAACGGGCTTTCCAAGGTCGTCGAGGACGTGAAGCTCCTGAAAAAGAGCGGATTCGCGTTCAAGTATCTGAACGAATTCTGACGTTTACGAAAAAGTGACAACAAGAACGGCTCACCCGATCATCAGGTGAGCCGTGTTCTTTTTGCTGTGATTACGCTTCCGGCGCGGTCTCGACAGGCTGCGCTTCCGCGGGTGCTTCCGCGGGCTTGGGCGCAACTTCGATCTTGCCGTAACGGACGCCTGCGGCGTCATTCTTCGGTGCTCTGTCAGCGGGGGGCGTCTGCGGCGCGCGGGACTTGCCGCCGTAACCGCCTCTGCCGCCGCGGCCGCCTCTGCCGCGATCTCTGTTGTCATAGCCGCCCTTGCCGCCGGAACGTCTGCGATCCTGCTTCTGGGGCTGCACGCCTTCCTCGAGCGTGATGATCACGCGGCGGTTCGCGTCAAAGCCGACAGAGTGGCTGGTCACGCCGTCGATCGTCTGTACGGTCGTGTGGACGATGCGCCGCTCATAGGGGTTCATCGGCTCGAGCTTCGCGGGTCTGCCGTACTTGAGCACGTTGTTCGCGTTCTTGCGCGCAAGCGCCTTGAGGTGGTCGCTGCGGCGCTCGCGGTAGTCGCCGACGTTGATGGAGATCCGTTTGTACTCCGGGCACTTCTTGTTCGCGAAGAGGCGAACAAGATACTGGATCGCGTCGAGCGTATCGCCGTGCTTGCCGATGAGCTGGCCGAACCCGTCCTCTGTCTGCACGTCGAAAATGGCTTCATCGCCTTCCAGACGGGAGTCGATCGTGAATTCGCCGACGCCCATGCCGCTGATGATCGCGGAAAGGTAGCCCTTGATCGCGTTGTCCGCCTCTTCGGGGACAGGTTTGACCTCGACGGGCGCCTGTTCCTCAGCCGGTTTCTCTTCCTTTTTGGGCTGCGGCTTCGCGCTCTTCGCGGGCTTCTCGGACTTCGGTTTTTCAGCCTTCGGCTTCTGCTGCTTCGGCTCCTGCTTCGCCGCGGTGCTCTCTTCCTTTTTCGGGGCGGGCTTCTCTTCCTTCTTCGGCGCCGGCTTTACTTCTTTTTTCGGCGCAGGCTTGGGGGGATCGGGGATTTCGTAGCTCGCCATAACCTTGGCTTCTTTGCCGCCGAACAGGCCCAGGATCTTATTCTTCGGCATGTCCAGCACTTCGATCTTCACGTCGGCGTCCACCGGCGCATTCAACAGCTGCAGCGCCAAATTCTTGGCTTCGTCGATCGTGGCAGCTGTCGCGATCTGTTCTTTGCGCATGTTTTTCACCTTCCGGTTCTTAGAATATTACGACGGGTGCTATGAGGCATTGACAGCACGCCGCTTGTTTACGTTGCCTGTTCCGTATAGGAATGCATCTGCTTGACGCTCTTTTCGCGGGCGCGGCGCTGGACTGTCTCGTCCACCATCTGCGTCGCGATCACCTTCTGCGGCGAGTGCGTATAGTTGAGGATCATCGTCGTCACGAAGGTCATCAGGCTGGACATGACCCAGTAGACGCCCACGGCCGCCGGGAACATGAAGCAGAACCACAAGCTCATCAGGCTGGGCAAAAACGTCATGCAGCCCATGGTGGGGTTCTTTGCCATTTCGGGATTCGTCTGCCGCTGCTTGAGGAACATCGGGATCGCGGACAGGAGAGAGGCCAGAAACGCGGCCACGGGGATCAGCCAGAGCAGGCTGATGCTCTTGATCTCAGGTCTCTGAGACAGCTCTGCGCCCAGGAACGTGAACTGGTTCTTGATATGCAGCACATCCTTGGCGTAATCGGACAGCACGGCCGGCATATTGGATTCGTTGATCTTGCTGAGCAGGTCGATCTCCACGGTGCGCAGCGCTCTGCCGCCGGCGGACGCGTCGATCTTGAGCGCTGCGGCCGCGGCGTCGATCGCGGTCTGGGGGATGCGCAGCACCTGAGAAAGCGGCGTGTAGACGACGCCGTACAGTCCCATCATGATGGGCAGCTGGATCAGCATGGGCAGACAGCCGCCGCTCATGGCGCTGTAGCCCTCTCTGCGGTAGAGCTCCTGCGTCTCCTGCTGGATCTTCATCTGCTGTTCGCGGGTCATCTGCCCGCCGGTCGAATATTTCGCGCGGATGCGGTTGACCTTCGGCTGCAGGCGCACCTGCTTCGCGCTGGAGCGCTGCTGGCTGATGGTGGACGGCATCAGGATCAGCTTGACGATGACGACAAGCATGAAAAGCGCCGCCCAGTAGTTGTGGAACAGAATAAGATATAGGTAATGGATGACGTATCCGAAGGGGATCGACAGCCACTCATAAAACTGAGTCATTTGTTCGACGTTCCTTTGCTTGATTTTTTCTCTCGGAGTTTTTCGCCGAGCTCCGGGACGGGGTCAAAGCCGCCGGGGAAGAGGATGTTGCACCGCATCAGCCGCAGAACGCCCATCAGTCCGCCGCGCAGCAGGCCGAATCGTTCCACGGCCGTGACCATGTAGGCGGAGCAGGTCGGGTAATACCGGCATCTGGCGGGAAAAAGAGGGGAGATGCGTCTTTGATAAAAACGGATCGACCGCAGGAATGCTTCCTTCATGCGGTCAGCCCCAGTTTTTTGAACGCCTTCTTCATGATCGGACCGATCGCGGTGCTTTTCTGATGGATCGTACGGGTTCTCGCGACGAGCACGATGTCGTAATTGC
>ONWP01000390.1 GCA_900321595.1 uncultured Eubacteriales bacterium | reverse complement strand
TTCCCGAGGAACAGGAAACAAGTTCGCAGCCATTTCGCTTTGACAAGCTGCTTGAACGCGATCACGACATAGAATGTGAACAGGTACATGAGCAGTCCCTTGTTCAGGAAGCACAACACCGCCGCGAGGGCGAGCGTCGCGAGCAGGAAAACGACGAAGCGCGGCTTTTCCTTCGGCAGCACGCGTTTGACGAGCCGGTCGATCAGATCGGTTCCGGCGAAAACGGCGCCGATCAGCCACGCCGGCAGGATGTGAATCAGATTCCCGGCCTGCGTCAGGATGTAATCCCGGATCGGCGCGCCTGTTTCGGCGAATATACCGCGCTTGTTCGCGAGGAAATACGCCGTGTACAGCGCCGCGCACAGTGCAAGCGACACGATCGTCAGCGCGTCGCGCCGGCGCAGCTTCATACGATCGACCAGCGCCAGGAACGGCCATGAGATCAGTGACAGGTAGATGTAGGAGGTCAGGAACCACCACGCGCCGTTATAGGTCACGCGAAGACCGGTCATATTCCCGATAAACGTCGGCAGACTGCCGGGGATCGCGCCGGATCTGTCAAAAAACAGACCGAGACCTGAGAACAGCAGACAGACGATCCAGAACGTGATCATCAGCCGCAGCAGCCGTTTGCCGGTCGCCTTATAGTATGCGCCGGGCTTCGGCGTTTTCGCGAAGGACTTCATCAGCCCGTAGCCGCTGCAGAACGCGTACAGGGGCACGCAGATCTCGCTTAAGAATCCGAGATAGTAGACCAGCGGCGTCGTTTCATTGACCCAGATCAGCGGTTTTCCGAAAACATCCGCGCCCGTCCTGCAAAAGAGGTGCAGACAGACCATCGACAGGATCGCGAAGCCCTGCAGCATCTTTGTGTCGTCGCGTTTTAATTCCATGCTTCGTTCACCAGTTCGTACAGCTTCTCGAGCTGCGCGTCGTTAACAAATGTTTTTTCTTCGCAGCGGGTCGCTGCGCGATCGAGCCGCTCCGGCGCCTGCAGGAGCTTCGCGATGCCTTCTGCGCAGCCGGCGTTGTCCTGCGGCACGATGAAGCCGTCGACGCCGTCCTCGACCTGGGACGCGGCTGTCGCGTAACGCGCGATGACGACCGGCTTTGCCAGGATCTGCGCCTCCTGCACGGAGACGCATTTGCCCTCGTAGCGGGAGGGCTGGACGTAGACGTCACAGGCCTTGATATAGGGGTAGGGATTCTCCTTTTTGCCGAGCAGGATCACGTGCTCCGCCATGCCGGTCTCGGCGATCTTTTCCCGGATCAGCGCTTCGTCCGCGCCGTAGCCGATGATGAACCACCGGACGTTCAGGCCGCTTTCGCGGATCCTGCGGCAGATATCCGGTACGTTGTCGAAGTTTTTCGCCGTACAGTACCGGCCGATCGACAGGAGCCGGAGCTCGCCGGGCATCCTTGCGGGGGAATCGTCCTGCGCCTCGGCGAGCGCGCGGATCAGCCGGACAGGCAGCGGATTGTCGATGCGCACGAGCCGGCTCTCCAGCGACGGGAAGGTCTTGCTGAAGGCCGCTGAAACCTGATCCGAGATCGAGACGATCGCGTCGTACGCGCTCCACATCTTGACCTCTGATGCGATATCGACGTCCACGGCGGTGTAGTCCGTGTGGATCCATGCGGCGTAACGCTTTGCTTTGACCCGTTCGCGGGCGAAATAGTGCGGCGTCAGGAAGCTGATCGCGAGGTCGTATTCCTTGTCCGTGACGCGCGGCATGGCCGGGAGCGTATATTTATGGCTGTACTCGATGCCGACGCCGTTATCCGGACGCAGACCGAGCCGCTTGACCGTCTGCGCGGCTTTGGCTTTGCCGACCGCGCGCAGCGCTGCGACCCGCGGGGAGCGCTTCGCGGCCTCGGCGATCGGGATCGCGAGACACGCGTATTCCCGCTTCTCCGGCAGCAGGCGGACGTTCTGCGGAAGATACCGCAGCCATTCGCCGCTGTGCCGCATCAGAAACAGATCCACGTCGAACCTGTCGTAATCGATCGACTCCAGCAGTCCCAGCAGCGCTTTCTCCGCGCCGCCGATCTCCATCGCGTGCGCGAATATGAGAACCTGCTTCTTCATTTTCTGAATTTGTGGAACGCGTCCGTGCCGAAAACGCGGTGCAGCGGCTTGGTGAGTTTGCTGCGCAGAACCGTCTTCGGGTCCATCCAGGATTTGGAATACCAGTGGATGGAACGCGTGTTATTCGTTTTGTTGAGCCGGCCGGTCGGGTCGTCGTAGGGATTGAACCAGTCGGCGGGATAGACGGTGAAATCGTCGAACCGCTGCAGCGTGCCGTCCGCTTTTAACCCGAGCTCGACCAGCGCCTGCGTGTTGAGCTTCGGACAGACGACCGTTCCATGCTGTCCGTCGAGCAGCGGCGCGTAGACCTGCAGCATCTGACGTACGGCGGCGCCGCCCTTTTCTGAGCCGAAGCCCAGACCGGTGTTGACGAATGCGTCGGTTTCGAAGCCGAAGAACGCCTTCTGCTCCAGCAGGTCGTCGAATCCGGCGACGACCTCCACGTCGGTGTCGAAGTAGACGCCGCCGTTTTCACAGATGATATCGAGACGGGCGTAATCCGAGAGAAACGCCCATTTTTTGTTGTCGCAGCAGCAGGCCA
>ONWP01000049.1 GCA_900321595.1 uncultured Eubacteriales bacterium | reverse complement strand
TCCGTCGCCCGCGCGATCTTCAATAAGGCGCTTGAGGCCTCCCGCGTGCGCGAGGCCGCCAGAAAGGCGCGTGAGTCCGCGCGGCGCAAGTCCGCGCTCTCCGGCAACAGCCTGCCAGGCAAGCTGACCGACTGCATCGATAAAAATCCGGAAAACACAGAGATCTATATCGTCGAGGGCGATTCCGCAGGCGGCAGCGCAAAGCAGGGACGCGACGTCAACACGCAGGCGATCCTTCCGCTCTGGGGCAAGATGCTCAACGTGGAAAAAGCCCGCATCGACAAGGTGATCGACAATGACAAGCTGTCTCCGGTCGTGATGGCGCTGGGCACCGGCATCGGCGACGATTTTGATATTTCGAAGATCCGCTATCACAAGATCGTCATCATGGCGGACGCCGACGTGGACGGCGCGCATATCCGCACGCTGCTGCTGACGTTTTTCTTCCGTCATATGCGGCCGCTGATCGACTACGGATACGTGTATATCGCGCAGCCGCCGCTGTACCGTCTGACGAAGGGCAAAAAGCATTACTACGCCTACTCCGACGAGGAGCGCGATCACCGCATGGCCGAGCTGGGACAGTGTGATATCCAGCGGTACAAGGGTCTGGGCGAGATGGACGGCGAACAGCTCTGGGATACGACGATGAATCCCGAAACGCGCATCATGCTGCGCGTGACGCTCGACGACGCGGTCGAAGCGGACAAGACCTTCTCGATCCTGATGGGCGACAACGTGGAGCCCCGGCGGGAATTCATCGAGAAAAACGCGAAATACGTACAGAATCTTGACGTCTGATAGGAGATACAACAGATGGATGACAATTTGAATGGCGGCACCCCTCCCGAGGAAACACTTGAGGAAGCGGCCTTAAACGGCGAGCTTTCCGGTGAGACCTCCGGCGGCAAAATGATCGACGTGGATCTGAACAAGGAAATGCGCAAGGCGTTCCTTGACTATTCCATGTCCGTCATCACGTCCCGGGCGCTGCCGGACGTCCGGGATGGCCTGAAGCCCGTGCACAGGCGCATCCTGTACACGATGTTTGAGAATAAGCTTTACCCCAACGTGGCGTACCGCAAATGCGCCGATACGGTCGGCACCGTTCTGGGCCGTTACCATCCGCACGGCGACGCCTCCGTCTACGACGCGATGGTGCGTCTGGCGCAGGATTTCTCCATGCGCTATATGCTGGTGGACGGACACGGAAACTTCGGCTCCGTGGACGGCGACCCGCCCGCGGCCTACCGTTATACCGAGTCCCGTATGAGCAAGATCACGCTGGAGATGCTGCGCGACATCGACGAGGACACTGTGGACTTCGTACCCAACTACGATGACCGCATGAAGGAGCCCACCGTGCTGCCCAGCAAATTCCCGAATCTGCTGGTCAACGGCTCCACCGGCATCGCCGTCGGCATGGCGACCAATATCCCGCCGCACAATCTGGGGGAGACCATCGACGCGATCGAGTATCTGATGGATGAGCCGGACGCCGAGCTGCCGGATCTGATGGAACGGCTCAAGGGCCCGGATTTCCCGACGGCGGGCATCATCATGGGGCAGGCCGGCATCCGCGCCGCTTACGCGACCGGCCGCGGCAAGATCGTCCTGCGCGCCCGCGCCGAGATCGTCGAGGGCAAGCACGACAAGCATCAGATCGTCGTGACGGAGCTGCCCTATCAGGTCAATAAAGCGAAGCTCATCAAGTCCATCGCCGATCTGGTCAAGGATAAGCGGATCGACGGCATCACCGATATCAACGACTATTCCGGCCGCGACGGTATGCGTATGGTCATCGATCTGCGCCGCGACGCGAATCCGCAGGTCATTCTGAACCAGCTTTACACCTTCTCGCAGATGCAGATCAGCTATGGCATCATTATGCTGGCGCTGGTCAACGGCGAGCCGAAGATCCTGACGCTCAAGCAGATGCTGCAGTCCTATATCGACCACCAGTGCGACGTTATCCTGCGCCGGACGCGGTTCCGTCTGAAAAAGGCGCTGGACCGCCAGCACATCGTGGAAGGCCTGCTCAAGGCGCTGGACGTCATCGACGAGGTCATCGCCATCCTGCGCGCGTCGAAGAGCATTCCCGAGGGCAAGGAAAACCTCATGCAGAAGCTCGGCTTTGACGAGATCCAGGCGACGCACATCGTGCAGATGCGTCTTGGACAGCTCACCGGTCTCGAGCGCAGCAAGCTGGAGGATGAACTCGCCGAGCTCAACGCGCGCATCGCCGAATACAACGAGATCCTGTCCTCGCACACGAAGGTGCTGGAGATCGTCCGCACGGAACTCAACGAGATCCGCGACAAGTATGACGACGAGCGCAGAACAGAGATCGTCGCGGTCAGCGGCGAAGTGGATATCGAGGATCTGATCCCTGAGGAGACCTGTATCTATACGCTGACCGAGATGGGCTATATCAAGCGGCAGGCTGCAGACACGTACAAGCAGCAGCGCCGCGGCGGCAAGGGCATCATGGGCATGACCAGAAGGGAAGAGGACATCGCGCATACGATGTTTACCTGCTCCACGCATGACTATATCATGTTCTACACATCCCGCGGCCGCGTCTACCGGCTCAAGGGCTATGAGATCCCGGAGGGCTCCCGCGCGAGCAAGGGAACGAACATCATCAACCTGCTGCCCATCGAGCAGAATGAGCGCGTGACCGCCATGATCCGCGTCAACCGCGACGGAGACGACGACAACTTCATCTGCATGCTGACCCGCAAGGGCGTGATCAAACGCTCCAATCTGGACGAATACCGCAATATCCGGCGCGTCGGCGTCATCGCGATCACTCTGGATGAGGACGACGAGCTGGCCTGGGTCAAACAGACCGGCGGCGACGACGATCTGCTGGTGGCGACGCGCGACGGCTACGCCATTCGCTTTAATGAGAATGACGCGCGGCCGCTGGGCCGTACCGCCCGCGGCGTGAAGGCGATCTCCCTGCGCGAGGGCGACGAAGTGGTCGGCATGGATATCATTTCGGATGAATCCGTGATCCTGACGGTTTCCGAGATGGGCTTCGGCCGCCGCAGTACCGGCGCTGATTACCGTTTGCAGCACCGCGGAGGCCTCGGCATTCTCAACTACCGCACGGCGCGCTTCGGCAAGGTGGCCGCGATCCGCGCGGTGGAGCCGGACAGCGATATCATTATGATCTCCTCCGACGGCGTGATCATTCGCATCCCGACGGACAGCATCCGTCTGTGCGCGCGTCCCTCCAAGGGCGTCAAGGTCATGCGCGTCAACGAGGAGGAGCGGCTTGTCAACATCGCGCAGATCGAGCATGACAAGACGCAGACCGACGAAATGCCGGTGGACGACGATCCGGACGACGGCAACGAGCCGGAGACGGAGAGCGAGGCGCCGGCAGACGAGCCTGAGACAGAAACGAACAGCGAAACTTAATGCCGTTTGAACGGGAGGAAATACTATGTCACTTCGAGCAGACGTCACTGAGGTCGTTCCGGCCTCGAAACCGAAGCGCAAGCATCATGTATGGCTGATCATCATCATCGTCCTGCTGGCCATTATCCTGGCCGCGGGCATCGGGCTTTACGTGTTCGTGCGCACGCTTGGCATCACCTTCGTGGATATTGAGGACGCCAACAAGGGCGGCGGCAGCGATATCTACGCGGGCCTTGACGAAGAACACTACGAAGAGTATCACGGGATCATCACCGCCATGCAGGGCAACGCCGGGCTTTCGGATCTGCTGCGCGGCTGGTACCAGAACAAGGGCGATCTCATGTCCTCGCGCAACATCCTGAATATCCTCATCATCGGTATCGACGCCACAGGCAATGAGCCGATGGTGGGCAACTCCGACGCCATGATGCTCGCCAGCATCAATAAGGAGAAAAAGACGATCACGCTCTGTTCGTTCCTGCGCGACTCCTATACCTATTTCGAGGTGGACGGCGCCGGGCGGTTCTCCAAGCTGAACGCGGCGTACGCCGAGGGCGGCGCGAAGGCGCTGATCGACGCGATCGAGAACAACTACAAGCTCAAGATCGACTATTTCGCGGCCGTGGACTTCGACGCGTTTATCGACGTCATCGACGCCATCGGCGGCATCAATCTGACCGTGACGCAGATGGAGGCCGAAGCGATCATGGATTACGCCAAGATCACCGGCGTGCCCTACGGCGAAAACGTCCATCTGACCGGCGAGCAGGCGCTCTACTTCGCCCGTATGCGTAAGATCTACACGACCGGCGACGTACAGCGTACCGAGAACCAGCGCCGCGTCATCAACGCTGTCATTCAGAAGGCGAAGGCGAACCTGTCACTGACGAATCTGACGAAGGTCGTAAAAACGCTTGCGCCGCACGTCTATACGAACTGTTCGGCAACGCGGCTCATCACGCTGGGCGGCAACGCGGTTCTGGGACAGTGGTATAACTACCAGGTCCGGTCCATGGTGGCTCCGCCGGAAAGCGCGCGCGCCGAACCGCTTGACGGTGAGAACTGGTGGGTCTGGATCGTGGACTATCCCTTCGCGGCGCAGTACGTCCAGAAGGAGATCTTCGGCGAGACGAATATCGTCATTCCCGACGGTACGGAATCCGCGATCGATATTTATGAAGCCAACGGCGGCTTCTGACGGGAGGTAAAAGAAATGTATCAGCATCCGAGTCTGAACGGCAAGGTCGCGGTCGTCACCGGCGGCGGCGGCGTGCTGTGCAGCGGTTTTTCCAAGGATCTCGCGAAGCAGGGCGTAAAGGTCGCCGTGCTCGACCTCAATGAGGCGGCGGCAAAGGCTGTGGCGGACGAGATCGTCGCGAACGGCGGCGAAGCCATCGGCGTGGCGTGCAATGTTCTGGATACAGACAGCCTGAAGCAGGCGCGCGACACGGTGTATGCGGCGTTCGGCCCCTGCGACATTCTGCTCAACGGCGCCGGCGGCAACAATCCCAAGGGCACTACGACGAAGGATAAGCTGGAAAAGGCCGATCTGCTGGAAAAGGTGGAGGGCGTGAAGACGTTCTTCGACCTGGATCCGGACGGCATTTCCTTCGTATTCGATCTGAATTTCCTGGGGACG
>ONWP01000357.1 GCA_900321595.1 uncultured Eubacteriales bacterium | reverse complement strand
CCGCCATCGCCGTCGCGGACGGCGCCGGATCAGACACATATGATTTCGCGGCGGACGGCGCGCAGTGCGTCGTCGATACGATCACAAAGTTTCTCTGCAATAATTTCGAGAAGTTTTACGCGACGGAATCGGAAGAAGAGCTGGCGACCGTCGTCATCGGGATCTGCCGGGAGGCGCTGCAGAAAAAGGCGGAGGAGCTCGGCGTTGATTCGATCCAGCGGATGGCTTCCACACTTCTGGTCGCCGCTGTAAAGGGTTATCGTTATATCGTCTGTCATCTGGGCGACGGCGTCATCGGCCGGCTTACGCCGAACGGCGCCGAGGTCATCACCGCCCCGGACAACGGGGAATTCGCCGGAACGACTTTCTTTGTACCGACGCAAGGCGCGGTCTCGCATCTGCGGATCAAAAAGGGATATACCGGCAACACGATCTCCTTTTTTATGATGAGCGACGGCGTCGCCGACTTTCTGCTGAATGCGGACGGCACGTTCGCGACCGCGGCGGAAAAGATGGCGCTGCTCGCTGAAAAAAGCGACGGGCAGCAGCAGCTGGAAAAGATCATGCAGGAGACGATCGTTCAGTTGGACGCGATGTCCGACGACTGCTCTTACGCGGGGCTTTCCGTTCGGCGCAGCACCAACGAACAACGGCAGCGGATCCGCCAGGCGTCGCCGAAATCAAATCGGAAAAGCGCATTTGAAGAACCGGAGCCTGAGGAGCTGTATGAAGATCCTGAACAGGAGGGCGACCAGCCACCGTTTCCCGAGATCCAGCCGCCGGTGAACGCGGCGTCTGCGTCGGCAACAAAGCGGAAACGGCTCTGGGTGATCCCGGTTGTCGTCGGGCTCTGCGCGATGACCTTCGTCGTAGTTTTCGCCGTCCGGCATAAGACAAAAAAACCGACGCCTCCTGCGGCGACTTCAGACGCGTATATCTCGGAAGAGACAACCATTCCCGACGCTAAAGAATGGAGCAAAACGCGCTTCGGCGAAGAACAATCCACCGAAGCTGACGCGGATTCGGTTTTTTCCGGCACGGATCATACGACTGACGAACCGTCTTCCGAAGCGCCTCCTGCGCCGAAAAAGGAACGGGTCACGGTTTCACCGCGTCTGCAGCACCATTAAAACAAAGCAGTCAAATCAAGGGACCCTTCTTCCTTAACCAGAGAATCATAACAGACAGAAAGGATATGAAACAAATGGACGATCTTTACGGCGGCATTTCAATGGACGATATCATGAATGCTTCCGGCTTTGACGACGGCGCACAGCCGGCGGCTCCGCAGGGACAACAGCAAACGCCACCACAGCCCGGATACCCGCAGCAGGATTTCCAGCAGCCGTATCAACAGCCCTACCAGCCGCCGGTCTATCCCCAGCAGGATTTCCAGCAGCAGCCCTATCAACAGCCGGATTATCAGCAGCCCGACTATCAGCAGCAGTATCAGCAGCCGAACTATCCGCAGCCCGATTATCAGCAGCCGTATCAACAGCCGGACTATCAACAGTCTGCGTTTGACACAGCGCCGGTCATGCAGAATCAGGATCCGAGCGGATGGTCTGTTTCCAGTCCCGGCCCGATCAATAACTATGACGCACCGCAGGACGCCGCGCCGCAGTACAGCGCTGATCCCTACGGCGCGCAGCCGAATTACAACGGCCAGCCAATTTACGGCAATCCCCCCCAGATTCAGATAAACGTCAACAACGCGGCACCGTACAGCATGCTGAACACGAATTACAGCATGATCAAAATTATCCTGCTCTCGGCTATTACGTTCGGCATCTACGGCATGATCACTTACGGACATATGACGGATGACGTCAATCTGGTCTGTTCAAGATACGACGGGAAAAAGACGATGAATTACTATCTGCTGATCTTCGTGATCGCTCCGATCACACTCGGCATCGCCTCCATCGTATGGATGCATAACCTCTGCGCCCGCATTGGCGCTGAGCTGAACCGCAGACAGGTCGATTACAGATTCGGCGCGTCAGACTTCTGGCTTTGGGGCGTTCTCGGCTCATTCATTCTCGTCGGTCCGTTCATTTTCACGCACAAACTGTGCACAGCCATCAACAGGATGAACGAGCACTACAATCAGTTCGGCTGATCCAACACTCACATAAAAAAGCTGCCTCGCGTTGAGACAGCTTTTTCATTATTGATTGAATTTGTTTACCGCCTGCCCCACAGGCCGCCGATGATGTCGGCGAGGTCGCCGATGATGGAGCCCGCGTTTTCGATGTCGTCGCCCATGCCGCGCAGGCGGGTCGTGGTTTCGGCCGCGGTGGTGGTCTCGTTGTTGAAATACTTATTGTAGTACGCTTCTTCCAGCGCCTGCCGCTCTTTTTCGTTCTGCGCCGCCTGATACGCCGCCATCAGCAGCCGCAGGTCTGCCAGCTTCTCCTTGTCCTCGGCCGGCCGCTGGTATGTGATCTTCGCCGTGGGGACCTTGTCAGACGTCGGCAGCTCGCACAGCTTTGCCGAATAGCGCAGGAGCGTTCTGGCGTCGCTGGCCGTGATCCTGCCGTTGCCGTCGATATCCATATAGTAGAGATCGTACGTTCCCAGCTCCACGAGCTGCGCGCTGGCGCGCAGCACCATCCGCGCGTCGTTGGCGTTGACCTTGTGGTCGTTATTCGCGTCACCCAGCTGACGGTACACCCAGCTGAACCGGTCGTAGGTGGTCATCGTCGTGTAGGTCATGTCGCCGAAGTCCAGCGCGATGAAGGGGTTGAAGGTCGACCACGTGCCGTCGCCCTGATAGAACAGCGGCGTGGCGGTGTAATTCGTGGTATACTCGGATACGTTCAGATTGGAGTCGACCGTGACGCTGACCCAGCAGTCGGTGTACTTCAGATGCATCGCCGCCGCGGTCAGGAGCTTGTTGTTCACCGTGTCCGGAAAATCGAAGACGCGTACAAGCCCGCCGGGGTCGTCGCTGGTGCAGTTGCGGAAGTCGATGCGGATGGTATAGCGGCTCTTTGAATACAGATCCACCGAGCAGCTCGTGATGTCGGCCGGGTCGATCTTCGTAACGTACTGCTGTCCCTTTACTGAGACGTCGTGGAACGTCGGATTGCCGGTCAGATGCTTCTCGGAGACCTCGACGGGAGTGCTGCCGGCATACGCGTTGATCATCGCGGCGGTGACGCTCGTGCCCCGCGTCATGGCGTCCATGAACGCGTTGAGATAGACGCCCCAGTCCTCGAGCTCGCGCAGCTTGTCATAGGGGACCGACGCGTAGGTCGTCTTCATGAAGGACGGCGACCAGCGCTTGATCTCGTTCACCGTCAAGTCGAAAAGCTCCGCCGCGTTCTGCGCGTCGACGGCCTCGATCTTGACGGGCTTGTCCTCCTCGATCGGACGCGGATCGGCCCCGGACAGGATCGCGCGCATGTTTTCGACCCAGGTGTCGATCTTGCTCTCCTTGTTGATCTCCTCATTGATGGAGTTCATGAACCACTGGGTCAGATTGATGTTCGACCCGTCGCCGACGCCGAAGCCGGCCAGGAACTGCGCCAGATTGAATTCGGCAAACGCGGGCGTCACGGCGCCCAGCAGCAGGCCGAAGCACATAACAAGCGAAACGATCGCCGCGCAGATGCGTCTTTTCTTCATATCTCTCATCCCTTCCCGTGTGGAGAT
>ONWP01000387.1 GCA_900321595.1 uncultured Eubacteriales bacterium | reverse complement strand
ATCCCGATCTGGACCGCAAGCTGCGCGACTGGCTGTGCGATCACTATTTCGATATCCGCACCTTCGGCGCCGTTATGACGACCTTCGTCAAGGGCGCGCTCAACTGCGGACAGGTTCGCGGTCCGGTTCAACTGGGCTTTGCCCACAGTGTGGAGCCGATCTCTCCCCAGGAGATCACCATTACCCGTGTGGCGATCACCACAGAAGCGGATGCGGAGAAAAAGGGCACCGAGATGGGCCGAAAATACGTCGTGCCATACGGTCTGTACCGCTGTGAGGGCTTTATTTCGGCAAATCTGGCGCGGAAAGCTACCGGATTTTCGGAAGAAGACCTGTCTCTGTTATGGGATGCGATCCTGAATATGTTTGAGTTCGATCGCTCCGCGGCTCGCGGAAAAATGGCCGTCCGGGAATTGATCGTTTTCAAACACGACACAGAGCTGGGCTGCGCGCCGGCGCACAAGCTGTTTGATCTGATCAGCATCAAACGGACGTCCGAAAGCGAAGGCGCACCGGCGCGTCAGTACGGCGACTATGTCGTAACCGTTGATACAGACCGACTGCCCGCCGGCGTCACCTGCGAACGGTTGTCGTGAGTGAACGCGACGAAGACCTCCACGTTCTCTCTGAATTGCAGCACTTCGCGTTCTGTCGGCGGCAATGGGCGCTGATCCATCTGGAAGGCGCGTGGAAGGACAATCTGCGGACGGTAGAGGGCAATCTTCTGCACGAACGCGCGCACGAGCCGACGCTGCGCGAGAGCCGCGGCGACGTTTACACCGTGCGCGGCGTAAATCTGCGGTCTGAAACGCTCGGCGTCAGCGGTCAATGCGACGTGCTGGAATTCCGTCGCGATCCGGACGGCATAACGCTGCCGGATCGGGACGGCCGCTGGCGGCCCTATCCCGTAGAGTATAAGCGCGGCGGACCGAAGCAGACCGACGCGGATCGGCTGCAGTTGTGCGGACAGGCGCTTTGTCTGGAGGAAATGCTCTGCTGTGAGATCCCCGCGGGGGCGCTGTTTTACGGCGAGACACGACGCAGAGAAGAAGTCGTGTTTACCCCGGAACTGCGGCAGCGCGTGCGCGACTGTCTGTCAGAGATGCGGGAGCTGGCCGCGAAGGGGCATACGCCTCGGGTAAAACCGACGAAATCCTGCAACGCCTGTTCGCTCAAGGATATCTGCGTTCCGAAGCTGCTGCGGCAGACGTCCGCGGAAGAATATATGAACGAAAGGCTGGCAGAGGACGCATGAGACACTTTCTAAACACGCTGTTCGTCACGTCAGAGGACGTCTATCTCACACTGGACGGCGAAAATGTGGTCGCGAACCGGGAAAAACAACAGCTGGCGCGATATCCGCTTCACACGCTGGAGCAGATCATCACGTTTGCGTATCCCGGCGCGTCGCCGGCGCTGATGGGCGCATGCGTTCAGCGGGACGTCGGACTGACCTTCTGTACGCCGCGCGGCAGATTCCTGGCGCGGACGACGGGAATCAGCTCCGGCAACGTACTGCTGCGCCGCGCGCAATACCGCGCAGCTGACGATCCGCTGCAGCGCATCAAACCGGCGCGAAACATGATCGCAGGGAAAGTCTATAACGCCAGATGGAGTCTCGAGCGGGCGCTGCGCGATCACGGTATGCGGCTTGACAGGGAAGCGATCTCG
Source organism: uncultured Eubacteriales bacterium (assembly GCA_900321595.1). GTDB lineage: Bacteria > Bacillota > Clostridia > Oscillospirales > Acutalibacteraceae > UBA1081. The sequence continues at coordinate 425 of ONWP01000387.1, read as the reverse complement.
CACGCGATCGATATCCTGAAGTCGCAGCTGGAGCAGATACGATCCGTCGGGGACGACGAATCGCTCCGGGGCGCGGAGGGCGTTGCGGCGGCGGCTTATTTCAGCGCGTTCGATCATCTGATCCTGCGGGATAAAGACGTGTTCTATTTCCGTGAACGCAGCCGCAGACCGCCCATGGACAACGTAAACGCGATGCTGTCCTTCGCGTACAGCCTGTTGGCAAACGACTGCGCGCACGCGCTGGAAAGCGTCGGACTGGATGCGTACGTGGGCTTCCTGCATCGGGATCGGCCCGGGCGCAGCTCGCTGGGACTTGATCTGATGGAGGAGCTTCGGCCTGTCGTCGCGGACCGGTTCGTCCTGACCGCGATCAACAACCGCGTGATCACGTCGCGGGACCTCGACCGGGAGGAAAGCGGTGCCGT
>ONWP01000274.1 GCA_900321595.1 uncultured Eubacteriales bacterium | reverse complement strand
TCGGCGGTCATCACGAACGACGCGACGCCCGGATTTCCGGCGATCGAGGCCGTCACCATCACGGTTTCGCCCGGCGCGCCTGCCGCGGATGAAAGGTAGACGCCCCGTGTTGTCGGCGGTTCGGCGGGCTGCGGGCCGGTTGTCGGCTCAGTTTTTGGCTCGGTCTTGGGTTCTGTTTTCGGTTCAGTTTTCGGTTCGGTCGTCGGTTCGGTGCCGGGTTCCGCAGGTTCCATGTTTTCGGTATCCTTCGTTCCGGCGCGTTCGGGGATAAACATCGGCACGCCGCTGTCGTCGGTGCTGTACGGCAGGACCATATAGCTGTACGTGAGCGCCGCTTCCGCCGTCTCATCATAGAACGACGTGCCGCTGACGTCGCCCAGCAGACGGTAGTGATCCCCGACCGCGCTCCGGCGCAGGACCTGATAGCCGCTCGCTTCCGGAACGGCGGTCCACGTCAGCGTGACGCCGGGCGTCTCCGCCGCGCCGCCGGTTTTGCGCTGCGCCTTCGGGTCGGCGGTCAAGGGCATGATCTCTCCATTCCAGAGCGTGATGCTGACCGCGCCGTCTTCGACCCCGACATAACGGGTGACGCCGATCTCTTTGCTCTCGCCGGTGAGCGTCTGCCCGGTCGCAAACGGATGCTCCGTCACAACCTTGTACCGATACGTCTCAAACGGATCCGCCGTCGTGTCCTCAAACGTCGTATAGAAGCCGCCGGACAGACGCGCTCTGGAGATTTTCGCGATCTCGGTATACTCGCCGCCGGATTCGCTTCTGTAAATATGATAGATATGATCGTACGACAGATCCGACTGATCCCGGATCGCCAGCGAGCGCTTGCCCAGCAGCGAAAAGTTGACCATGAGCTCCGTCTGCGCGGTCGGATCCTCGATCACAGCCTGATCCGCTTTCGTATACACCGGACCCTCCACGGTATCCGCATAGGAGGCGACCGTATACTGCTTCGGGAATACCTCCAGAAGCGGCGCGTTCCGCATGACGACCGACTGCTGTCCGACGCTGTACGCGATGTTCTTTTCGATCTGATTGCCGCCGATCCGCTCCGTGATCAGCGTTCCGTCAAACGCCAGCGTGCCGTACAGGGCGCGGTATTCTCCGGCGTCCTCGTCCCAGATCACGTTGTTGTTGGTGAAGTCAATCTGCGTCTCGCCGCGTTTGTTCAGCTGCGCGGAAAGGATGTTCGGCGTGTAAAAATCCTCGCTGAACGCATCCTTCACGTAGATCGGATAGATGTCCGGATAATCCTTTTTCAGGTAATCGGGATTGAACTTCCACGCGTTCAGCAGACCGTCCATCGTGGCGGACAGCGAAGACGCGATCGATTCATAGCTGCGCAGCACATGATCGTAGCTCGATTCCGTCTCCCGGTGATGGATCCAGTCGAACATGGAGCGGTCGAAGTTTTTCGCGCGATTGATAATTCCCTCTTCCGTGGCCTCCTTCACGAACTCCACGACGGTATCGCAGTCGATCAGATAGATGTGCCGGTAGGTGCGCATCGCGTACACATACGCGGCCGCGTCCGCCTCGCTGCCGCTGGCAAGGTACCGCGACGCGAGCGTCCGGACCGCGCGTTTCGAGGCCCGCGCGAATTCCGAGGCGGCCGCCATCGACTTGTACGCGTCAACGACCCCGTTTGTATTCAGCAGCAGATTGACCGCCGCGTTCGTTACTTCGTAGCTGAATCCAACCGGGTTTCCTTCTAAAAAGAAGTCTATTACGGCTTCGATGAAGGTGAAGCCACTGTTAAAGACAAACCTTCCCGTGCTGACGGCGGCCGCCCAGTCTATGTTTCCGACGGCCTTCAGGATGTTGTCCGCCGCCGTTTTCAGCGCGTCGACGTCCGTCGAATCCCGGATCGCGGCGAGGAGGATCTGCATCTCCGCGCTCATGTCCACGGCGGTCATGTAGTCCAGAAGCGTTCTGATGAAGTCGTTCAGATCGCTTGCCATTTCCATGAGCAGACCGATGTCATCCATCACACCCTCTTTCTTCGTTACGAATTCGTCAGAGCACTGTTTCGCCAGTTTTTTTACCGTGTCCTCGTCTTTCGCGAGCTCCGCCCACGCGCTCATAAGCTTCGCGTTTTCGTTGATCGTTTTCAGCACGGATTTCGCAAACGCGGAAGTCAGGGTAAAGACGTCTTTGGCGTCTGAATTCCGTTCCGATATCGCGTCCTGAATGACGTCCCGCGTCTGATCCGCCCCCATCGCTCTTTTCAGCAGGTCGAACAGCAGGATCTCATACGTCTCGGTCAAACCGTAGACAATGTTTTTCTGCGTGTCTTTGATCTCAAAAAAGCCCCGGAGGATGTCCCGGCCGAGGACAACTTCATCGAACTTCGTTCCGTTCAGATCCGATACGACGCAATCGGAGACAAGATCAAAGGACAGCATATCCTCGACCGTTTTTGCCTCGATCCGCTGGCTGTCGGACGTGTTGTGCCCCAGCCACAGGTCGGCGATGTAGGATTTTTCGCAGAAAATATTCTGTACTCTGATTGCGGGACGAATGCCTATGCTCGACTTGTCGGTTAAGCCTCTGTACTCCAGATAGCCGGAATCCGTAACAAAGGAAGTAAAGCCTTCCCGATCTCCCGCAGAACGGAGCCACCAGGATGCACAGCCGGTGTTTGCGTTCTCCTGAAGACCCTGACACCTGGCGTAATCGGTTCCCCAGGCAAGCCGCCTTCCATCTCCGCGCGAATAATCCGAACCAAACCCGTATTTCGTCGCGGTCAGATCGCTGAACGACAACAAATACACATTATCCGACGTCGACGCGCAGTTATACTTATAGTAGGAGGGCAACGCCGCTTTATTATCTAATTCTGTTCTTTTGATCTCCGCCCTTTCCTTTGCGGAAAACGCCGCGTTGAAAAAATCGTTATTCAACCACGCATGGATCGAGCTTGACGGATAATCATTCGCCGGACAAGTATGGGCAGCGTCCCGGTACACCCCTTCTCCTGCCAATGTATTGCCGCCGCTGACTCTGACTTGATACGCCGTGTTGTTGAATGCCTGCGAATCGATGATGCTGCAGCAAAGCGCGAACCCGGTGTCCGGATCAATCACGCTCCATTTCAAAGGTTTCCATTCAAACCAGTAAACGGTATTTGTATAGTATCCGTTGTTATCCTGATAGGACCAGCTTACGGCAGCATTTTGGCAAGTGCTGTCGGGTCTGTATTTCGAAAATCGGACGCCGCGGTATTTCACGATCCGCGTTTCACCGTCTTGCTCCGTTTCGAGCTCCACGTCGCAGAACTCCATCCAGTTGCCCTGCGTCATGGAGCCTGACTTACCGTTGCCGGAATAATACCCGAACGGCTGCCAGTCAGCTGCTGTCACGCGTGCGTTCAGGGCGGAGATGATTGAGTTATCGGTCACTTTTTTCTGCGGATAGCTTCCGAATTCAATGATCTGACCGGCCTTGTACCCACCCGCTTTGGCGGACGCGGTCGTTTCCGCGACCACGGATCCGATTACAGGCAGCAGCATTGCCAGCGTCAAAAGAAAGGCGAGCCATTTTCTTCCGGTTGTTTTCATGTCTGAGCAACTCCATTTATCTGATTGATAATATTATCATACACGCCGAGGGCGGCGTTTTCAATATGAAAATACGGAAAAACGAGATCCGGCGCGATCCGCTGTTCGCCGGCGACTGTCGACCGCAGCGCAAAACCGTGTGTTTCGCCGCTTTCGGATCTTTATCCCGCTGTGACAGCGCGTTTTGCCGGACAAAGCTGTTGCATCGCGCGGTCTTTTCATGTATAATAAAGACAGATGACAGGAGGGATCCGGATGGCAAAGAGTTATACCGCGGCGGCGCGGCCGCCGATGGGATGGAACAGCTGGGACTGCTACGGCGCGGGCGTGACCGAGGAGATCCTGATGGCGAACGCCCGGTACATGCGGGAACGGCTGGCGGCGCACGGCTGGGAGTACGTGGTCTGCGACATCCAGTGGTATGAGCCCACGGCGTTCTCCTGCAATTATCACAACTTCGCGCCGCTGTGCATGGACGGTCTGTCGCGGCTGCTCCCGGCGGAAAACCGCTTCCCGTCGGCGAAGGACGGGAAGGGCTTCCGGGACATCGCCGACCGGATCCACGGTATGGGCCTGAAATTCGGTATCCATATGATGCGCGGCGTGCCACGGCAGGCCGTCCACGCGCACACCCCCATCGCCTGCGAGGGGAAGACGGCCGCGGACATCGCGGCGGCCTATTCGCTGTGCCCGTGGAATACCGACATGTACGGCGTCGATCCGTCGAAGGAAGGCGCGTTCGAGTATTATCTGTCCGTCTTCGAGCTGTACGCGTCGTGGGGCGTGGATTACGTCAAGATCGACGACATCTGCAATACCGAATTTAAAAAGGACGATCCCTATTCGGCGAAAAAGGAGCTTGAGCTGATCCGCCGCGCCATGGACTGCTGCGGCCGCGAGATGGTGCTGAGCCTGTCGCCGGGCCCGGCGCAGATCGAGCACGCGTTCCACCTGTCGCAGCACGCGGACCTGTGGCGGCTGACCGGCGACTTCTGGGACGAGTGGGACAAGCTCCGGGAGATGTTCACGGTCTGCGAGCGGTGGTACCCGCACGTCGGGCGCGGCGGCTGGCCGGACTGCGACATGCTGCCGCTGGGGCTGCTGCGCGTGGGCACGGACGAGGAGAAGTACACGCGCTTTACCCGCGACGAGCAGCGCATGATGATGACGCTGTGGTGCGTCTTCCGCTCGCCGCTGATGTTCGGCGGCGACATGACCCGTAACGACGCGTTCACCGAGTCGCTGCTGACCAACGACGACGTGCTGGGGCTGTGCATCGACTCGACCGGCAACCGGCCGCTCGTGAGCGAGAGCGACCGCGCCGTGTGGACGTGTCTGGACGGCAGCGGACGGCGCGTGCTCGCGTTTTTCAATCTTTCGGATCGGGCGCAGGAGATCTACCCGCCCTACGAAAGCGCCGGTCTGGACGAGACGCGCGCATACGCGATCACCGACCTCTGGACGGGCGCGACGGACGCGACAAACACCCCGCCGGCGTCGCTTAACCTGCCCGCGCATTCCACGATCCTGCTGCGATTTGAGGAGCAGTGAACGAACATTTGTGCAAAAGTGAACAAAAACGACTGTGTTTTTTGTGAAACGTGAACATTGAAAAAACCATAAAAACTGTTTATCATTATTATGTTAATAAGTCTCCTGCGGGAGCATTGTTTTCCATATTTTTGAAAGGGGCAACACCACATGAAGAAAAAGGTACTTGCGCTCGTTCTCGCCGCTCTGATGGCGTTCACGATGCTGCCTCTGGCCGCGTTCGCTGCCGAGGAAAGCGAAGCCGAGGCGAGAGTCGCTGCCTGGAACGAGAATTACGACCTGCTGCTCGACAAGCTGCTCGACGGCACCACCTACTCGCACTATCGTTATGTTCTGGACAATGATAAGCAGATCAAGGACATGATGACCGTTTACACGGTGTTCGGTCTGTATGACAACGCCTGGAAGAACGGCATCACCAAGACCGCCGACGTCGACACCTGCAAGACGATCCTGGTCTCCATGATCGAGAAGCAGGCCTACGACATGGGCAAGGATTACTCTGAAGACATCCTCAAGGTCATCGACGGCGCGCAGAGCGCCGGCGAACTGATCGAGAAGATCCAGGGCTTCCTCGGCGACAAGACCGACGTGCTTGACTTCGTCGAGAGCGACACCTGGGGCACCGTCTTCCAGGTCCTGAGCTACGCCGAGACGGCCGTCAACACCTGGCAGAGCATCCGCGCCGGCATCATCAAGGCCATGACCGAGATCCTCTCCGTCCAGATGGCGAACGCCTACTACCTTGACATGCTCGACTACATCGCCGCCAACAACGCCTATGAGCCCATGCGCATTGCCGCCGCTCAGCTCAAGGAAGAGGCCACCACGGCGATCAACGAGCAGCTGCTGACCATCGCCAACGAGGCGCTTGCCGCCACCGGCGACAACGTCACCAACATCCTGATCAACCTGGCGCTTGACTCCAACGTCTACACCGCCACCGCGAAGAAGGTCTACAACATCGCCACCAAGGTTGCCGACATCCTGTGGAACACCGGCGACCAGTACGACAAGTACAGCGCCCTGCTTGCCAGCGTTTACGCTGAGTACGACATCGAGAACTACGTTGACGCCGCTCTGGCCGGCGACGACGCCGACAAGTCGATCTTCGCGATCAACGCCATCATCAGCGTCCGTTCCTTCGGTGAGGATGCCATCTACAACCTGAAGGTCGCCCAGTCCGACGGCATCGTGGGCAAGGTCAAGTCCAAGCTCAACAACGCCGTGTTCACCGAGTACACCGCCGCGCAGGCCGAGCTCGACCTGTTCAGCCTGGCTCTGCTTGAGTCCGACGTGGCCGACATGATCGCGATCAACAAGATCGCGCACATCTACTGCCCCGTGAACGTCAACGTCTCCAAGGACGGCGCCGCTCTGTTCACGGTGATCGACGGCGCTGTTGTCGAGCCCGTCCAGAAGGGCGCTGACGGCTATGCCGCCGCCGCGTACAGCACCTACAACAAGGAGTACATCAAGGTCGTCCTGCTCGCTGACGCTGACGACACCATCAAGCTTACCGGCACCACCAACGGCTACGTGACCTACGTCGAGTACGTTGCCGAGGGTGACGGCATCAACGACTACTCCTTCACGGAGCAGGAAATCGCCGCCGGCAACCAGATCATCATCAACGGCAAGAGCTACACCGTGTACACCACCGGTGATCCCGCCGTCAAGGAGCTCAACGACGACTTCGTCGTGCCCGAGGGCAAGACCCCCACGGCCAAGGAAGTCGCGAACGCCGTCGTCGAAGTCGGCAAGGATGAGGCCAACAACTTCCTCGCCAAGATCAAGGCGTTCTTCCAGAACCTGCTGGAGAGCCTGAAGAAGATCTTCTCCTTCGGCAAGTAAGAACTGATCAAAAAGAGAGCCGTCCGAGCCGGGCGGCTCTTTTTTCACACGGAGAATCCGCTTGACAAACGCGCGTAAATATGGTATAGTATTGCCCGTCAGATCGGCGATCTGACAAAAGCGATAGGTTTGACGCGATACCGTTTCTGCGGTATTGCTTTCGTTTATTGCTAAAGCGAATTCCCTGAATATTTGAAAAGGCAGGAAGACAAACATGGAGAATGAATTCAGACTGACGCAAGAGGAATATGATCAGCAAAAGGCCGAACTGACCTGGCTGCGCACGGTCGAGCGCGACCGCATCAACGCGGACCTCAAGGAGGCCAAGAGCTTCGGCGACCTTTCCGAAAACAGCGAGTACGACGAGGCCAAGAGCGCGCAGGGCAAGCTGGAGGCGCGCATCGCGGAGATGGAGTACCAGCTTGCGCACTCGACCATCATCGACGCGTCCGCCATCGACTCCAGCGTCATCGGCGTCGGCACCACAGTGACGATCCTGGACGTGGAGCTCGGCGAAACGATGACCTATAAGATCGTCGGCGTGCCGCAGGCGTCTCCCGACGAGGGCAAGATCAGCGACAAATCGCCCGTGGGCGCGGCGCTGATCGGCCACAAGAAGGGCGAGACAGTCACCGCGCAGACCCCCGGCGGACCGGTGGATTTCGAGATCATCGACGTCCAGATCGGCAAGTAAAACAAGACAGATTTAGGAGCGCATTATGGCAGACAACAACACGAATCGCGCAAACGAGCCCCAGACCGGCGACAACGACCTGCGGGGCATCCGGCTGGAAAAGCTCGCTGAGCTGGCCGCGGGCGGCAACGATCCCTTTTTGATCACGACCGCGAAGCAGACGCATCACACAAACGAGATCAAGGACAACTTCGACGCGCTGGAAAATACCACCGTGAGCATCTGCGGCCGCATCATGACGAAACGGCCGATGGGCAAGGCCGCGTTCCTGAATCTTTCCGACCGGGACGGCAATCTGCAGGTGTACGTGCGCCGCGACGCCGTGGGCGACGAGGCCTACGCGCAGTTTAAAAAGTACGACATCGGCGACCTGATCGAGGTCACCGGCTACGTCTTCCGCACGAAAACCGGCGAGCCCAGCGTGCACGCGGAGCAGATCCGCCTGCTCTCGAAGTCGCTGCTGCCGCTGCCCGAGAAATATCACGGCCTGACGAATACCGACACCCGGTACCGTCAGCGCTATCTGGATCTCATCGTCAACCCGGAGGTGCGCGACACCTTTAAGACGCGCTCCGCCATCATCCGCTCCATCCGCAACTATCTGGACGCGGACGGCTTTATGGAGGTCGAGACCCCCATGCTGGTGCAGAACGCCGGCGGAGCCGCTGCGAGACCCTTCGAGACGCACTTCAACGCGCTGGGCGAGGATCTCAAGCTGCGCATCTCGCTGGAGCTGTACCTGAAGCGGCTCATCGTCGGCGGACTCGAGCGCGTCTACGAGATCGGCCGCGTCTTCCGCAACGAGGGACTGGACACACGGCACAACCCGGAATTCACCCTCATGGAGCTGTATCAGGCGTACACGGACTATCACGGCATGATGGATCTGGTCGAGAATCTGTACCGTCACGTGGCCGAGGAGGTGCTCGGCACAACCGTGCTGCACTACAACGGCATCGAGATGGATCTGGGCAAGCCCTTCCGCCGGATCACCATGGTGGAGGCGGTGCGCGAATACGCCGGCGTGGACTTCGACGCGATCGACACGCTGGAGGAAGCCCGCAAGGCCGCGGACGCCAAGGGCGTTGAATACGAGGAGCGCCACACCCGCGGCGACATCATCAACCTGTTCTTTGAGGAATTCTGCGAGAAGGAGCTGGTGCAGCCCACCTTCCTGATGGATCACCCCGTGGAGATCAGCCCGCTGACGAAGATGAAGCCCACCGATCCCCGGTACGTGGAGCGTTTTGAATTCTTCATGAACGGCTGGGAGCTGGCCAACGCCTACTCCGAGCTGAACGACCCCATTGACCAGCGCAAGCGCTTCGAGTATCAGGAGCAGCTTTTCGCCGCCGGCGACGACG
>ONWP01000070.1 GCA_900321595.1 uncultured Eubacteriales bacterium | reverse complement strand
CACAATCACGCCACGACCGCGCGCTACACCGTCGGCGCGGTGGAGCCCGGCTACACGTTTGAAGGCTACACCGGCGACAAGTACTGCAGCGCGTGCGACAACAAGACCGACGACGGCGAACCCATCGACCGTCTGCGCATCGCGGACAACGCGATCTATCAGACCGCCGTCGCGACGCAGACCGAGGCGGCCGCCGATCCCGACAAGTACGACGCGAACGACGTGGCGGCCCTGAACGGGAAGCTCTCTGACCTGACCGCCGCGCTCGCGATCGATGATAACGAGGAAGCCGTCCTCGCGCTCCTCGGCGAGCTGGAGACGATTCTTGACGGCATGGACGCGATCGAGTGGGTCACCGTGACGTTCATCGCGAACGGCGAGACCGTTTCGACGAAGCGCATCCGCTCCGGCGAGAGCGCGACAGCGCCCGAGGTACCCGCGTACATCCGCGGCGGTGCGGACGGGCATCAGAAGTTTGTCCGCTGGGTCGGCACGTACACGAACGTGACCGCCGACGTGACGATCACCGCGGAGTATGTGACGGAGAACCACGTCTGGCAGGGCGGCAATGTCGCGCTCACGCCGACCTGTTCCGAGAAGGGCTCCCGCGAGATCTTCTGCGTCTGCGGCGCCGAGAGCGTCGGCGTGCTGGACAAGGATCCGAACAACCACGCGGACTACGGCACGAAGGTCGTAAACGCTGTGACCGCGCGGTGCGACCGCGACGGCTACACGGGCGACACGGTCTGCGCCGGCTGCGGCAAGGTGTTTGAGTCCGGCACGGTCATCCCGAAGGAGACGGTCGCGCATACGCCCGGCGAGCCTGTCGTCACGACTGCGGCGGCCACCTGCGGCAAGGACGGCTCCAGAAGAACGGTCGTCACCTGCACCGTCTGCGGCGAGACGATCTCCGACGAGACCGAGACGCTGCCGGCCACCGGCGAGCACACCCCCGGCGCGCCCGTCGAGACGATCCTCCGCGAGGCGACCTGCACCGCGAAGGGCCGGAAGCTGATCACCGTCAGCTGCTCTGTCTGCGGCGAACCGCTGAGCGAGACGACCGAGGACATCCCGATGATCCCGCACGACCTGCAGCATGTGAGCGCGAGCGAGGCGACCTGCGGCGAGAGCGGCAACATCGAATACTGGGTCTGCGCGCGCTGCGGCAAGTACTTCTCTGACGCGGCAGGCGAGAACGAGATCACGAAGGACGATACGTTCGTACCCGCGACGGAGGAGCACGACCTCGAGTACGTTCCCGCGAAGGAGGCGACGGACGACGAGGACGGCAACATCGAGTACTGGTACTGCGCCGACTGCGACGGTTACTTCGCCGACGCGGAAGGAAAGACCCGGATCAACAGGGGCGACACCGTCCTCCCGGCGAAGAACGCGGGACACCGCTGTCTGTACTGCGGCCAGGTCCACACCGGCTTCTGGGGCACGCTCCTGTGGCTCATCCACTCCTTCGTCATGTTCTTCATCACCATCTTCGGCCTGCGCAAATAATTCCGGCCAAATAATAAACGACCCGCGGAGCGCTGCTTCGCGGGTTTGCGCATGTTGAAAAGGGGTATTTGACGTTCCGCCGTCAGTCCGCCGCGGCGCAAAAATCTCAAAATTGTGAACCGATCGGGGATTGTTTTTTATATGAATCTGTGATATACTTTTTTTATTCCGCTAATTTCGAAAAACACGCGACGGAGGGTCAGCATGACGAAGGAACAGCGTTACCGCGCCTATCTGCGGTCCTATCTCATCACGCCGGAGAATGAGCCCGGTTTTTTCGCGCTGGTGCGGGACATCTGGGAGCATCCGAAATTCCAGAGCATGTCTCAGTACATCCAGCACGCCGATATCACGCGGGTGCAGCACATCGTGAGCGTGGCGTACCTGAGCTGGCTGGAGGCGACCGAACGGCGGCGTCTGAACGTGACCGCCACGGCGCGCGGCGCCATGCTGCACGACCTGTTCTATTACGACTGGCATACGGCCGGCGACGGCACCCACCGGCTTCACGGCTACCGGCATCCCGGCTTCGCCCTCAAAAACGCGCGGGCGCTCTTCACGCTGAGCGACAAGGAGGCCGGCATCATCAAGCGGCACATGTGGCCGCTGACGCCGACGCCGCCGAATTCGCGCGAGGGGCTGATCGTGTCGCTGTCGGATAAATACTGCGCGACGCAGGAGATCCTCATTTACAAGTCACCGTCCTACAACCGGCGGTTTCGCAGGGATCTGGAAGAGATGCGGAGGTCTATGAAATGAATAATGAAAACAACGGCCGCGGCGGCCCGCTCGATCTGCTCCTGGCCTTTTACATCTACAATTTCATCGGCTGGATGGGCGAATCCACCTACTGCTCGCTGGGGGACGGGGAGTTCGTCAACCGCGGCTTCCTCGTTGGCCCGCAGGTACCGCTGTACGGCTCCGGCGCGATGCTGCTTTACGCTGTCATCGAGCCGATCCGCCGCCGCATCGGCAAGAAGTGGTACGGCATCGCGCTGTCCGCGCTGGTGGCCATGATCGCCGCCGACGCGCTGGAATATCTCACGAGCCTGGGGATGGAGAAGCTCTTCCACGCGCGCTGGTGGGATTACTCGGAGAAGAAGTTCAACCTGAACGGGCGCATCTGCCTGGAGCATACGATCTACTGGGCGCTGGCGGGGATCGGATCCACGTATATCCTGCACCCGGCGACGATGCGCTTCATCGCGAAGCATATCCCGCCGAAGGTGCGCACCGGTCTGGTCGCGGCGTTTTCCGCGCTGTTCCTGACGGACACCGTCGTCACGGTGCTGGGCGCGATCAACATCGGCAAGCTCAGCCGCAAGCTGACCGAGGTCAAGACGCAGGTCACCGAAACCGCCGAGGAGGTCCGCGACAGCGCCGAGATCCTCATCACGCCGCTGCGCGTTTCGGCGCAGGAGACGCTGGACGAGGCGAAGGCCCAGGTCGCCGAGGTGCAGAGCGCCTTTTTCTCGCTGATCCGCCGCGATCCCGAAAAGAAGAAGCGCAGTCTGGTCGAGCGCATTTCCGCGCGGCTTCTGCGCAGAAGACCGCTGCAGAAGGACATTCAGAGCCGCGTGGGCGCGGCGCAGGAGCTGATCTCCGGGCTTTTGGAGCAGATCCGCAGCTGACACGCCGCGCACCGCAGCAAAAAGGCGAAGCCTTCCCGGCCTCGCCTTTTTTTGTATGGGAACCTTCTTTTTGCTTTACAGCGTTTCGAGCCTCGCGCTGGCGCGCAGGATCTTGCGGGCTTCTGCGGCGGTGACCTTGCCGTCGCCGTCCAGGTCGATCAGTCCCTGACTGAGGGGGTCGATTGACGCCAGATTTGCGCTGACCCGCAGCGCGATCCGGGCGTCCGCGGCGGTGACCTTGCCGTTGTTGTCCGCGTCGCCGATGACTCTATCGTCCTCAGCGTTCGAGTATGTGCTCAGGAAATATACGGTGTCCACTTCAGGCATTTCGGTCAACTTCAAGATGTTCTCCTTCGTTGCCTTGCCGTGCAGGACCGGATCTAACCACATTTCGTTTTTGACGTCACGCTCACTGATTTCCATATACTGGCTCAGGATCGGGATCGCGCGCTTGCCAGCCTCCGTGAGATAGATTACGAGCGGATCATGCTCCAGATCATTTTCCAGCACATATTTCAAGCGATACTCACGCTCCAGTTTACTCTCGTCGAATTCCGGGACCAGGTACGGCCCATTCAGCCAGATGGTGATGTTCGCCATTTCTCCGTCCTCGAGTTCGTTGTACAGGCGAACGAAATTCGGATCGTCAAACTCCGTCGTATAAAAGATGTGGCCATTGGGAAAGTAGGCAATATCTGCCGAAGCCGTCAACGTGAAGAGCCCGATGGCCGTCAGGCAGCAGAGGAGCAGTGAAAGCGCGGTGCGAACGGTACGTTTTTTCATTTTGTTTTCCTCCTTTT
>ONWP01000273.1 GCA_900321595.1 uncultured Eubacteriales bacterium | reverse complement strand
TGGCAGCTTGCCGTCGTCGGCGCGTTTGATCTGCTGCTGGCGCTTGCGTCGCGCTTTGCATACAGCATCCTCTACAAGCGCAGCACGCAGTACGAACTGCCGCGGCACCGCAGCGCCGTTGCCGTCATCGGCGCGGGACACATCGGCTCCTATCTGGCTGACGACCTGAAGCGCAACCCGAGTTCGGAGTATGAGCCGGTGTTCTTCATCGACAAGGACATAGCAAAAGTCGGAAAATACATCGGCGGAATACCGATCTACAGCGTCGAGGAGGGTGCGAAGCGCATCCACGCCGAACAGATCGAAACGGTCATCGTGACGATCGCCTCTGACGACAGCGACTTCCTGATGGGGCTTTATAACCACTATGCCAGACTCGGCTGCAAGGTCAAGCTCTGCGACGCGCTGGTGAAGGATAACGAACCATCGCCGCACATGGGGAAGATCCGTGAGTTCAAGATCGAGGACATCCTGTTCCGCAAGCCGATCGACCTTGAAAACGCGAGTTCCAGACGGTTCTATTCCGACAAGACCGTTCTCGTCACGGGCGGCGGCGGCTCCATCGGCTCTGAGCTGTGCCGTCAGATCGCCCGCTGTGCGCCGCGCAAGCTTGTGGTTTTCGACATCTATGAGAACAATGCCTACGAGATCGAGCAGGAACTCCGGATGCTCTACGGAAACAACCTCGAACTGTCCGTGGAGATCGGCTCCGTGCGCGACGCCGCGAGGCTCGACGAGGTCTTCGACCGCTATCGTCCCAATGTCGTATTCCACGCCGCCGCGCACAAGCATGTGCCGCTGATGGAGCATTGCGGCGCGGAGGCGGTCAAGAACAACGTGCTCGGTACGTACTACACCGCCAATGCCGCGGAGAAGTACGGCGTTGAGAAATTCATTCTGATCTCCACCGACAAGGCGGTCAACCCGACGAACATCATGGGCGCGTCCAAGCGCGTGTGCGAGATGATCGTCCAGTCGCGCAACCAGAGCGTGACCAGCTTTGCCGCCGTGCGCTTTGGCAACGTGCTCGGCTCCAACGGCTCCGTGGTGCCGCTGTTCCGGCGCCAGATCGAAGAGGGCGGCCCCGTCACGATCACGGACAAGCGCATCATCCGCTATTTCATGACGATCCCCGAGGCGAGCCAACTTGTGCTGCAGGCGGGCGCCATGGCGCACAGCGGGGAGCTGTTTGTGCTTGATATGGGAAAGCCGGTGCGGATCTACGATCTGGCGGTCAGCATGATCCGCCTGTCCGGACTGGAACCGGACAAGGACATTGAAATCAGGGAAATCGGGCTTCGTCCCGGCGAAAAGCTCTATGAGGAACTGCTGATGAAGAGCGAGACGCTGGATAAGACAGAGAACGATCTCATTTACATCGAGCGCGACGCGCGCTGTACGCGCGAACAGATTGAGCGGAAGATCAATCTGCTGGTCAGAGCGGCGGACGAAAACGGCGATATGCACGCCGCCTTCCGCAGCGTCGTTCCGACCTACCGTCCGCCGGAAGAGGTCAACGACTGCGCGAACGAATCCGACGAGATGAAGACCGTCGCGACGATAGCATAAGAGGAAAAGGTGGGGATTTCCAATGGATAATAAAGGTACGCCGAACAATCAGGAAGTCGAGATCGACCTCATCCGGCTCCTGTTTGTCTATCTGCACCGCTGGTGGATCTTTGCGATCTGCGGCGCGGTCGCCATGACGATCGCGATCATCTATTCGCTGTATTATCTGACGCCGCTTTATACGTCGTCCATCTCGCTGTACGTCAACAACCGTCTGGACATGGGTGAGACGGACTACGTCACGACCAGCGATATGTCCGCCTCGCGCAATCTGGTCAAGACCTACATCACGATCTCCAAGAGCGACCGCGTGATGAACGCCGTCTCCAATGCGCTGAACAACGAGTATTCCGCGGGTTATCTCAAGGGCGCCGTTTCCGCGGAACAGCAGGACAATACAGAGCTGTTCACCGTCACAGTCACCACGACCGATCCGGAGCGCTCCGCTCTCATCGCGAACACGATCGCCGACGTCTTCCCGGACGTTCTGGCGGAAATCGTGGAGGGCAGCTCCGCGAGGGTGATCGACTACGGCAAGGTGCCGTCCGGCAAAAGCTACCCGAGCAATACGCGTAACGCGCTCATCGGACTATTGATCGGCATCGTCGTCGCGGCGGTGCTGGTGACGGTCGAATACCTCTCCGACGTCCGTATCATGGACGAGGAGGATCTCAGCTACATCTGCGAGTATCCGCTGCTGGGCCAGATACCGGAATTTACGCAGCTCGGCAGCCGGCACCTCAGCAAGTACGCGAGCAAGTACGGGTACCAAAATAAGTCCGATGCCGCGAAAAAGAACACGGAAGCCGACGACAAAGAAAAGATGACCCCGGCTGAATGATATGTGAGTGGAGAACGATCGATGAGCTTTTTTCAGAAAAAGAACAAGAAGAAAGACGAGGCGTCCTCTGCGGACGCGATCCGGGAAGAGCGCAAATATCTGATCTGGCGCAACAACGACTTTTTCCTGCGCGAGGCGTATAAGACGGCGCGAACGAACGTCATGTTCTCCATCGCGGACGTCGAGGGCTGCCGCGTGATCGCCGTCACGTCTTCGCTTCAAAGCGAGGGAAAGAGCATCACAGCCGCCAATCTGGCGATGACCTTTGCCGACATGGGCAGCCGCACGCTGATCATCGACTGCGACCTGCGCAAGCCCAAGATGAGCCGCCTGCTGGACGTCGGCCCGAGCTACGGTCTGACCGATGTGCTGATCGGAAAAACAGACATCAACGACGCGATCGTTCGGATCCGCGAAAAGAAACCTTTATGGTTGGTTTCCTCCGGCAAGATCCCGCCCAACCCCTCCGAGCTGCTCAGCTCGGAAAGCATGCGGACCCTGCTCGAAGGCTGCAAGAAATCCTTTGATTACATCGTGCTTGACACGCCGCCGGTGGACGTGGTGTCCGACGCCATGGTGCTTGCGCCGGTCACGGACGGATACCTGTTCGTTGTGCGAGCGGGGAAGAGCGACCGCCGCGCGGTCATGCATTCGATCTACCAGCTCGAATACGCCAATGCCAAGATCCTCGGCGTCATCTTCAACGGCACCGGGCAGGGCGGCGGCTACGGCTACAAGCGCGTCGGTTACGGACGATACGGTCGT
>ONWP01000263.1 GCA_900321595.1 uncultured Eubacteriales bacterium | reverse complement strand
GTGCGACGTCTTCTACCGCGCGTACCGCATCTGCAGCAACGGGGGCTCCCTGGCGGGCGGCGCGATGTTTGACACCAGCAGCCCCGAGGCCATCGCGAAGCTCGTCGCGAACGTGGTCAAGGAGATGACCACCGGCTTCGAGTACTGGAAAGTCTGGTATCCCAAGCTGCTTGAACGGATCATGGAGCTCAACGACCACGCCACGATCGTTCTGGTCGGCACGTTCAATCTGGTCAACCAGCTCTACATCACCGACGATCTGCTGGTGCCGCTGGGAAGCGCGTTCAGCACCATGACCGCCGCGATGAACGAGCTGCTCAAGAAGTGGGCGAAGGATTACGGCGTGCTTTACGCCGACGTCACCAACACCGAGGTGCGCGCCACGGAGCTTGACTGGGCGCTGACCGGCGACTTCATGGATGATCCCTTCACCGGCACGCATCCGACGCAGAAGGGCTACGACTACATGGTCCGTCAGATCCTGGACGTGCTGCCCGCCGTGGAGGAGACCGAGCCCGTCAAGGGCATCGTCGTGGACCTCGGCCGGTTTGACCGCGTCGACTACGTCCTGCTGGACGGGATCCCGATCACAAACTACACGATGGACGGCTACAAGCTCATCATCCCCACCGAGCTGCCGTTTGAGAACCTGAGCGTCGGCGTCATCGGCGAGGACGGCAAGCTGGCCGTGCAGACCTATCAGCTCGAGTACAAGGACGGCGCGTTCACGGCGTACCGCATCTGGGGCAACAACGACGCGGTGGGCTTCTTCGCCCGCGTCTTCCAGAACATCATCCGCCTGTTCAAGATGCTGTTCGAGAAGATCGCCGACGTCTTCAAGGGCTGATCCCGCAAAAACGAACGTCCCGCCGGGCTACCGGCGGGGCTCTTTTACGGGAACGGATTGACGCTTGACGAAAAATGACTTATAATAAAGGGGAAACGGAGGGATCGACATGGAGTATCGGGCATATTCCGGAACCTATTATATCCGCCTGGATCGCGGGGACGAGATCATCGGGAGTCTGCGGCGGATCTGTGAGGCGGAGCGCATCCGCTCGGCGGTCTACACGGGCATCGGCGGCTGCAGCGCGGCCGAGATCCAGACCTTTGACCCGGAAAAAGGCGCGTTTGAGACGCGGACGCTGCGCGGTATGCTGGAGCTGACCTCCATGACGGGCAACGTCATCTGCGGCGCGGATGATACACGCTATCTGCACACGCACGGGACGTTCGCGTACCGGCTGCCGGACGGCACGCATACGGTGGCGGCGGGGCATCTGCGCGCCATGACGGTGCTGTATACGGCGGAGATCGAGCTGCGCCCGGTGCTTGGCGGCGTGATCGGCAGCCGCATCGACCCGGTGACCGGGACGGCGATGTGGGCGTTCGGGGAGGAATCGAAGGATGCCTGACGGCAGAGCGAACCGCGTGGCGGCCATGAGCGCGATCCTCGACGAATGCGCGGCCGCGGCGGCGGATCTGAACGCGGCGATGGATCGGCTGGAGGCGCTGCGGGACGATATGACGGCGCTGCATGACTATTACGGCAGCGAAGACTGGTACGGCGACCGGGAAGCGGCGCTGCCCCCGGACACGCCCGCCGGCGTGCTCAGCGAGGACGCGGTTTACGATGAGATCACGGATCTGCGCGGCGCAGCGATCCGCATGCTGGAGCTGGCGACGGACGTCCTGAAAAACCGGTTATGAGCGGTTACGAGCACATCGTTCACCCGTTTCCGCCGCTCTATGACGCGCGGTGCCGGGTGCTGATCCTCGGCAGCCTGCCCTCGGTGAAGAGCCGGGAGCAGCGGTTCTTCTACGGCCACCCGCAGAACCGCTTCTGGCCGCTGCTGGCGCGGCTTTTCGGCGAGCCGGTCCCCGTCACGATCGAGGAGAAGAAAGCGCTGGCGCTTTCCCATCACGTCGCGCTCTGGGACGTGATCGCGAGCTGCGATATCGTGGGCAGCGGAGACGCCAGCATCCGGAACGCCGCGCCGAACGACCTGTCCCCGATCCTGCGCGAAGCGCCGATCACGGCGATCTTCTGCAACGGGAAGACAAGCGGCGCGTATTTTCACCGCTATCAGGAGAAAACGCTGGGGATCGCCGCGACCGTGCTCCCGTCCACCAGCCCCGCCAACGCCGCGTGGAGCATGGACCGCCTCGCCGACGCGTGGCAGTGCGTGGCCGTCGCAGCTTTGTCTTGATCGCCCGCGGCGAAACGCCGCGCACAGAAACCCCGGTTTGCCCGGGGTTGTTATGTTCTGTAAATCTTTTCGCGTTATTTCGCCGGCGCCTCGAGGACCTTCAGGATCTCCCCGAATTTGTATTTGCGATCCCGGTACGCGAGCATACCGGCGTAGGAGCAGTAATCACTCGGATTGTTTCTGCAGAGCGCAAGCGCTTCCGGAACGGTCGTCGGATGCTTGAAATCATGGATCCAGCCGATCCTGATCCCGAACAGGGAACCGTTCTTCTCGCCCCAGCCTTCCAGGACCGTAAAATAGTACTGCCCGTCCGCTGTCCGGAACAGCGCTTCCTCGTCACCGATCCTGCCGCAGCAGATCACAGCGGTATCAGCCGGGAAAGGCATCAGGCAATTTTGATCCGCGAGCTGCACCGACAGGAGCCTTGCTTCCCGCGGTATGTCTCCGGTGTTCCCGCAGACTTCACGGATCCTGTTCTTTCTTAATGTTTTCGGCGTAATCATTTTTTCGTCCTCCATCATAAAAGATCCCGAAAGAGCACGAAAAAAGCCCATCGTTTCCGATGGGTCATAACTGTTGCAGACAAACCCATCGGTCAAGCTTTAGCACCTTACCGGACGGCAGGTTGCTGTGCGGTCAACGGGCTTGTCCCTCGCGCACTCTTCATAGGTCGTTGCTTATCTTATCACAGAATTGTGTGAATTGCAACCCGCTTCGCAAAAAAATCGCATGATTCAGTAAAAAACGGCACGCCGCTGCGGTGTGCCGTTTTTCGTTGGGACTATGCCCGCGTATTCTCGGGCAATTCGATCAGGTCTGTTCCGAGTGCCGACCGGCCGTCAGCGCTTGAACAGATTGCGGAAGAAGTCGACGATCTTCTGGAAGAAGCTCTTGATCTTCTCGAAGAAGTTCTTCAGGCCGCTGAGCGCGCCGCCGCCGTTGTCACCGGGCTCGTCGGGGGTATCCGGCGTGTCGGGATTGTCGGGCGTGTCTGGGGTATCCGGCGTGTCGGGCGTATCGGGGGTGTCAGGGGTATCGGGGGTATCCGGGTTCACGGGGCCGCCGCAGAAGTAGGGCAGCAGGCCGCTCTCACGGATCAGATCGAGGGCGAACGGGACCAGATGGGTCTTTCTGCCGGCGATGCTCTTCATGTTGTTGGAGGCGATCACGGCGTCGTTGGCGGAGCCGGTGAAGGTCTCCTGCACCGTCAGGGAGGGCTCGTAGTT
>ONWP01000272.1 GCA_900321595.1 uncultured Eubacteriales bacterium | reverse complement strand
CGAGAAGTGCGTGGCCTGCGGCAAGTGCGTGGAAGTTTGTCCCGCCGGCGCTGTCAAGCTGGGCCAGAAGCTCTGCAAGAAGGACGGCAAGCCCGTCAAGTATCCGCACGCGATCCTGCCGGACAAGGTCCGCTGGGGCGAATACGCCTGGGACGAGAACTACCGCGACACGCAGGTCGCCTCCAACACCTGGGAGCAGGGCAGCGCGCCCTGTAAGGCGGCGTGTCCCGCGCATGTGCCGATCCAGGCGTACCTGAAGCTGGCCAGAGACGGCAAGTACCGCGAGGCGCTGGCCATGATCAAGACAGAGAATCCGTTCCCCTCCGTCTGCGGCCGCGTGTGCAACAAGCGCTGTGAGGACGCCTGCACCAGAGGTCTGGTGGACGCGCCCGTCTCCATCGACGCCGTCAAGAAATTTGTCGCGGATCTGGAGCTGAAGGACAAGGATCGCTACGTGCCCGAGAAGCTCGTGCAGAGCGTTTACGGCAAGTGGGACGACAAGATCGCCATCATCGGCGGCGGCCCCGCGGGCCTTTCCGCGGCGTACTACCTCGCCGAGATGGGCTATACGCCGACGGTGTTTGAGAAGAACCCCACGCCCGGCGGCATGCTCACCTACGGCATCCCCAGCTACAAGCTGGAAAAGGACGTGATCGAGGCCGAGATCGACGTGCTCAGAAAGCTGGGCGTGGAGATCCGGTGCGGCGTGAACGTGGGCGAGGACGTCACCCTCGACGAGCTGCGCGCCCAGGGCTATAAGGCCTTTTACATCGCCATCGGCTGCCAGGGCGGCCGCCGTCCCGGCGTGAAGAACGACACCGCCGAGGGTACGGACGTCGCAGTCCACTACCTGCGGGAGAGCTTCGAGACCCGGACCCCCTTCCGCGGCAGCGTGGTCGTCGTCGGCGGCGGCAACGTGGCGGTGGACTGCGCCAGGAACGCGCACCGTCTCGGCGCCGAAAGCGTCCGGATGTTCGCGCTGGAGTCCCGGGACACCATGCCCGCGACAAAGCAGGAGATCGCGGAGTCGCTGGAGGAAAACGTCGCCGTCGAGAACGGCTGGGGCCCCAAAGAGGTCCTCACCGGCGCGGACGGCAAGGTCACCGGCATCCGCTTCAAACGCTGCGTCTCCGTGTACGGCGCGGACGGCCGGTTCGCCCCCGTCTACGACGAGGACGACACCGTCGAGGTAAAAGCGGACAAGATCGTGTTCGCCATCGGCCAGAGCATCGAGTGGGGCAAGCTGCTCGACGGCACCAAGGTGGAATTCTGGCACGGCAACTATCCCGTCGCGGATAAGTTCACTTATCAGACCGCCGAGGAGGATATCTTCGTGGGCGGCGACGTGTACACCGGGCCGAAGTTCGTGATCGACGCCATCGCGGCCGGTCATGAGGCCGCTGAGAGCCTGCACCGCTTCGTGCGGCCGAAGGCGCATATGACCATCGGCAGAAATAAGCGCGCGTACACGCCGCTCAATAAGGACGACATCTCCTTCCCGGATTACGACCACGCCGGCCGTCAGGAAGCGGGTATGGATGACAGCGAAGACCACCGCATGAGCTATAAGGATCTGCACAAGACCCTGACGGCGGAGCAGGTCGCGGTCGAGACCGCGCGCTGCCTGTCCTGCGGCGCGTCCTACGTCGATCCCAACAAGTGCATCGGCTGCGGCCTCTGCACCACGAAATGCCAGTTCGACGCCATCCATCTGATCCGCGACAACCCGAAGTGCAGCGAGATGCGCATCGCGGAGGACAAGGTGACCGGCTTGATGAAATACGAGATCTCCCGTGTGGGCAAGATCATTCTGAATTCCGGCTCCGAAGAGGCGAAGATCATGCGTGAGAAGCGCAAGGAGTGGAAAAAGGCGCAGAAGGGACAGGGCTGATGCACGAGCTTGGCATCGTGATGAACGTCCTGGAACAGGTGGACGCCGTCGCGGCCGAAAACAAGGCGGAAAAGGTGCTCGGCGTGACGATGGAGATCGGCGAGGTGAGCACCATCGTGCCGGAGCTGTTCCTCGACGCGTTCAACTGGGCGAAAAAGAGGACGACCTACCAGCAGGAGGCCGAGCTCGAAATGATCATCATTGAGGGCAGGACCTATTGTCAGAACTGCGGCGAGACCTACCGGACCACCGAATTCGGCAAAAAGTGCCCCCATTGCGGCAGCAGTGAAACGTATCTGCTCACGGGCAGTCAGGTGATCATCAAGGACATATCCGCGGTATTCCCCGAACAGGCCGCCGCGCCTTCTGAAGAATCGGAATCGCCCGAATCCGAAGCGTAATAAGCGACCCCCGAAGCGGTTTTTCCGCCTCGGGGGATTTTATGCGGACGGACGCTTGACATGATAGCTTTATTCGGTTATAATTCTGATGAAATATGACTATGGGAGGAATCGACATGACGATCCGTCCGTCTGCCGCCATCCGGCAGGGCTATAATGAGATCGCGAAGCTGTGCAGGGAGACGGCGCAGCCGGTCTATCTGACGAAAAACGGGGAAGGCGATCTGGTGGTCATGGACATTGAGAGCTTTGAGCGCCGGGAGAAAATGCTGGCGCTGCGCGAAAAGCTCGTCAGCGTCGAGGAGGACCGTCTGGCAGGCCGGACCGGATATTCGCTCGATGCATTCAGCCGGGCGCTTGACGCCGCGATTGAAGACGCATGAAGTACCGCGTGATCGTATCCGAAGCAGCCGCGCGGGAATTCGCGTCGCACGTCTCCTTCCTGGCAAACGTCAGCAGGGACGCCGCGCGGGAGACGAAGGATCGGCTCGTCGAGGCGCTGGCGTCGCTGACGGAGATGCCGGGACGGTTTCCATATCTGAACGAGGATCTGATCCCGAAGAACAAGTATCACAAAATGTACGTGCCGGACCGGTATCTCGTCCTGTATCAGATCCGGGACAATACGGTGTACGTGGACGATATCCTTGACTGCCGGCAGGAT
>ONWP01000139.1 GCA_900321595.1 uncultured Eubacteriales bacterium | reverse complement strand
TGGACGAGGGGAGGCTCGACTGCGTTCTGGCGGATGACATGACCGTGCTTTGGTCCTATGCGGATGAAGACGGGGGCCAGTGTCTGACGCACGCCGTCTGCGACGGGGAACGGGTGTATGCCGGATTCTGGAACGGCGAGCGGTACGACGGCGCGCTTGTCTGCCTCGACGCCGCGACCGGGCAGCTCCTGTGGCGCATAACGCATCAGGGCGGCTTCTACCGCACCGACCCCGTTCCGGATGAGAAATATCTGCTCATCGGCAGCGATAACGGCGCTTACGATGAGAAGTCTGATTCCGTGTTTTATTGTCTGGACAGGTCGACCGGCGCCGTGCTTGATTCTCTGAAGCTGTCCGGCGACTGCCGGGCAACCGCGGCAAAGGGGCCGGACGGCAGATACTTTGTGCCGACGAAGGGCGGCTTCCTCTACGCGTTCGCGCTGCGGGACGGCCGCTTTTCCGCGCCGCGCAGCTTCGCGCTGACCGGCGAATCTACAACGACGCCGGTTTTTCTGGATGATTACGTCGTCGTCGGCGACCGGGGAACGCGAAACGGCACGCCCGGTCTGCAGTGCGTCCGGACGGACTTTTCCGACGCTGTATTCATTCCCACGGACGGCTACTGCCAGTGCCGCCCCGTGATCCTGCGGGAAAAAGACGCGCTGCGTCTCGTCTTTACCGAAAACACCCCCGCGGGCAAGCTGCAAAGCGTGACCTTCGACGGGGAGCGCTTCTCTGACGCCGCCGACTGGTTCGTGCCGGAAGCGCCGATGGTCGGCTACTGCGCGTGGCCGGTCACGCAGGATGACGCGGGGACGCTTTACTATAAAAACGATTCCGAATATATCTTCGTCCTGCGGCCGTCTCAGACCGCGCCGCTGCCGCATAGATTGCTGGACACGCTGCGCGTCATCCTGCTGCGGCTGATCGCGCTGATTGCGCGTCTCGGTTTATGAGGACCTTTGACCGCTATCACCGCGCCGTGAAGCTGATCTACTATCCGGCGCTGGCCGTGCTCGGGATGCTTTACGACCATCCCGTGTGCCTCGCGATCCTGGTGAGCGGCGCGTTCGCGCAGCTGCGGCTTTGCCGCGGACGCCGCGTCTGGCTCGACGCGGCGCGGCTGTATCTGCCTGTCGCGGCGCTGGCGGTCATGCTCAACGGGCTGACGGCGCACTACGGCGTGACAAAGCTCCTGCGGCTTCCGTGGGGCAACTACGTCACGCTGGAGGCCCTCGTCGTCGGCTGTGCGATCGCCGCGCGGCTCGCCGGACTGCTGATGGTCTTCGCCGTGATGTACAGGAGCGTCGCGTTCGAGGAGATCCTTGCCGGGATCGGCCGGTTCCTGCCGAAGACCGCCTCCATGCTCGCGCTGGCCGCCCGGTACGTGCCCCTTTACGCCCGCCGGATGACAGAGACCGCGCGAACACTGCGCCTGACGGGCGCGTACAACGGTCTTTCAGGCCGGTTTCGTCTGGGGACGGACGCGCTGCAGGCAGGGCTGTCGCGCAGCGCGGAGGGCAGTCTGATCACGGCGGACGCGATGGCCGCCCGCGGCTACGCGCTGGCAAAGCCGAAGCGCGCGCGGATCAGACTTCACCGGGACGAGACGGTCTGCGCGGGGCTGATCCTGCCGCTGATCGCCGGGCTCGCGGCCGGGCTGGCGGCGCGGATCGCGGACTGTTCCTATTCCCCCGTATTCTTCACGGAGCCGGCGACTGGCGCGGCTGCCGCGATCTTCATCGGATACGGCGTGTTTGTATTTCTGCCGGTTTTTGTCTATTGCAGGGAGGTGCTGCTGTGGAAGCGTTCCGGGCACAAGACCTGACGTTCTCTTATCCGGGCGCGGCCGCGGCGCTTGAACGCGTCTGCCTGCGCGCGGACGCGGGGGAGACCGTGCTGCTGACCGGGCCGAGCGGCTCCGGCAAAACCACGCTGCTGCGGCAGTTCAAAACCTGTCTGACGCCGGTCGGGGACCGCGCCGGCGGCGTTTTTCTGTTCGGCAGACCGATCGGAGACGTTTCAGCGATCGAACAGGCGCGGCGCGTGGGCTACATCGCCCAGAGCCCCTGGGAGCAGGCCGTCTGCGACACCGTGGGGGAGGAACTGGCGTTCGGTCTGCGGCGGACCGGCGCGGATCCGGAGCAGATCGACCTGCGCGTGGCGGAGACAGCGCAGCTGTTCGGGTTGTCCGCGCTGACGGACGCGCGCATGGATACGCTGTCCGGCGGCACGCTGCAGCTGGTCAATCTGGCGGCGGCTTTCGCCTCCTATCCGGACGCGCTGCTGCTCGATGAGCCGCTGGCGCAGCTCGACCCTGTGAGCGCGGCGCAGTTCACAGACATGCTCTCGACGCTCAAACGCGACTACGGGGTGACGCTGCTGATCACCGAGCACAAGCCCGAACGGCTCTTTCCCGTCGCGGACCGCCTCGTCTGTCTGGAGGACGGCCGCGTCACCTGCGACAGCGCGGTCGCCCGGCTGGCTTCATGCGGCAGACCGTTCGTGCAGGCGATCCTGCCCGCCGCGGCGCGTCTGTACCGCGCCCTGGACGGAGACGGCGGCGCGCCGATGACGGTCGGCGCGGGCAAACGCTTCCTGACGGATCGCTGCGTCAGGCGCGAGAACGCCGGCGCTTTACCGAAGCCGCGGACGGACGGCGCGGACGCCGTGACGCTGCGCGAGGTGTGCTACCGGTACGCCCGGGACGGCGCGAACGCCGTGGACTTCGTGACGCTCGGGATCCCGAAGGGGCGTGTGACGGCGTTCCTCGGCGAGAACGGCGCGGGAAAGTCCACGCTTTTGGCGCTGATCGCGGGACTTCTGAAGCCGGATCGGGGCAGACTGCATCGCGCGGCGGAACGCGCGGCGTACCTCCCGCAGGATCCGCTCGCGCTTTTTACGAAAAAGACCGTTCTTCAGGAGCTGACGAGCGTTTCGCGGGAGCCCGCGGACATGATCGGGCGCATGGCGCTCGAGCCGCTGCTTGACCGGCATCCCTTTGACCTGTCCGGGGGAGAGGCGCAGCGCGTCGCGGCAGCGAAGCTGCTGCTGACAGACGCGGATCTGCTGCTGCTCGACGAGCCGACCAAGGGCATGGATCCCGTCTTTGCCGCGCGGTTCGCGCGCCTTCTGCGCGGCGAGGCCGAAAAGGGGCGGACAGTCGTCCTGTGCTCTCACGATCTGGCGTTCTGCGCCGAAACCGCCGACTGCGTCGGACTCTTCTTCCGGGGCAGACTCGTTCGCTTCGGGCCCGCGCGGGACGTTTTGACGGAAAACAGGATCTATACCACCGCCGTTCGGCGCATGACGGACGGGCTTCTCCCGGACGCGCTGACCGTCGCGGAGGCCGCCGCGCAGCTGCGCCTGAGGGGATCGACATGAAAAAAGCGCTGACGTATCTCTGCAT
>ONWP01000269.1 GCA_900321595.1 uncultured Eubacteriales bacterium | reverse complement strand
GTGCTCCTGAACGGCGAGGACGTCACCGGCAAACCGGGCCGTATCAGCTATATGATGCAGAAGGATCTGCTCTTTGAGCATCTGCGGGTGCTGGATAACGCGGCGCTGCCGCTGGTCTGGCGCGGCAGGAAAAAGAGCGAGGCCCGCGCCGAAGCGCAGTCGTATTTTGAACTGTTCGGCCTGGACGGCACCCAGCGGCAGTATCCGGCGCAGCTCTCCGGCGGGATGCGGCAGCGGGCGGCGCTGCTGCGCACGTATCTGGCAAGCGACGGCGTGGCGCTCCTGGACGAGCCGTTCAGCGCGCTGGACACCATCACGAAGGGCCGCATGCACGACTGGTATCTGGATGTGATGGAGAAGATCGACCTGTCCACGGTGTTCATCACCCACGACGTGAACGAGGCCGTCGAGCTGGGCGACCGCGTCTGCGTCCTCAAGGGACGCCCCGGCCGGATCACCGGCGTCGTCGCGGTGGACGCGCCCAAGCCCAGACCGCGCGACTTTACGCTGACGGAGGATTTTCTTCGAGTGAAGCGGCAGGTGACGGAAGCGCTGTTCAGCTGATAAAAATTTTCGTCCAAAGCGCGAAAAAAACCGAAAAAAGCACTTGCAATCCCGCGATAAATCTGTTATCATATCTTTTGCTTATTATGAGGTATGCGGACAAAGCTCCGTATATATAGAAAAAAGGAGGTTGTCTCGCATGGCCAAGTGTGATATCTGCGGCAAGGACGTTAAGTTCGGCATCAAGGTCTCCCACTCCCACAGACGTTCCAACAGAACGTGGAAGCCCAATGTCAAGAAGGTCAAGGCAGTCGTCAACGGCTCTCCCAAGAGAGTGTACGCCTGCACCCGCTGCCTTCGTTCGGGCAAGGTCACCAGAGCGGTGTGACCGAACGGTAAAAATCGACCCCCGGCAAACCGGGGGGATTTTTATATTGTCCGGAATAAAACAACAGCAGCCTTTTTTATCCGGTTTCGGTCACTGATCGAGCTGTCTGACAGAGAGCTGATTCAGCTGCAGATCGGTGATGACTTCATATTTTGTCGGCGTGAACGGCATCGCGGCTTTTCCGCCGATAAACCCGTGGTTCGTCGTTTCGACCGAGAGTGTGATGGTCTCATGGTCATCGGAGAGCGCCGCGTTCCGGATGTAGCCGATCTTCATATAATCGAAATCGTTGTGAATGATCCGGCAGGTATCCATCCAGTCGTCGGAATACAGACAGAGCTGCTGAATCAGGATCTCACTGTATGAGAATAAATACAGTCTTTCGCCGAAAACGATATCCGTTGTTAAATTGAAATTAAAAATGAAATCAGTTGTCGAGATCTCCCAGGTCTTTCCGTAGTCGTCGGTGCGCAGCACAAAGAAGTATTCGTTGCGCGCGCCCATCGGCTCCTCGTCCGCGCGGTACCGGACGGTCATGAACGCGATCGCCCTGCCGGTCGCGCCGTCCGTGACGACTTCGGTGACGTACGCGCTCGTGAAGATATCGGTCTCGCGGATCGACTGCTCCCCGGACAGACCGTACTGCGCGAACCGGTCGTCGGATCTCGTGCAGGCGCTTACGCAGGCGGCGTAGATATCGTTATGCGCGTTCGCGTCCAGCGGGACGTAGGTCAGCTCGATCGTCTCGTCCCGGACGGTGTGGTCGAATTCGGTCCTGCCCGCGCCAAACCAGTCAGCCGGCGCTGCCGTTTCGTCCGGGACGGGCGCGTCGGAGGTTTCGGGCGCGGCGGTCGTAGGCTCCGCGACGGGTTTGTCCGGCTTTTTCGCGCAGGACGCGAGCAGCAGCGCGAGAAGCAGGGACAGGAGGATAAACAGCTTTTTATTCATGATAGACTCCTTTGCGGTTTATGGTGTTCCAGCGTTTATTGTTGCTCTACGGATTCCCCAGCGCGTTCATCATGTCGCGCAGCTCCTCGAGGACCTTATCGCGGCGCTTGAGCCTGACCGCGATGTGGGCGGGGGTTCTGGCGCTGACGCGGACGCGGCCGG
>ONWP01000268.1 GCA_900321595.1 uncultured Eubacteriales bacterium | reverse complement strand
GACGAAGCTCATGGGCCTTGAGGAGGCGAAGGCCTCCGGCGCGATGGCGCTGTTCAGTGAAAAATACGGCGACGTGGTGCGCGTGGTGAAGGTCGGCGACTTTTCGACCGAGCTGTGCGGCGGCACGCACGCTTCCTCCACCGGTCAGATCGGCCTGTTCCGCATCCTGTCGGAGACCGGCGTGGCCGCCGGCGTGCGCCGGATCGAGGCCGTGACGGGTCTGGGCGTGCTGGATCGTCTGGACGAGACCGACAAGCTCGTCTTTGACACGGCCGCGGCGCTCAAGACCGGCAACACGGCGGATCTGCCCGAAAAGGCGGCGGCGACCGTCCGGCAGGTGAAGGCGCTCGAAAAGGAGATCGACGCGCTCAAGGCCGAGGCCGCGAAGGCGCAGGCCGGCGACCTGCTGGCGAACGCCGAGACCGTGAACGGCGTGAAGGTCATCGCCGCGAAGACCGCCGACGGCGGCGCGGATCCCGTCCGGGCAGCCATGGACTCCGCCCGGGAGCTGGGCGACGACCTGGTCGCGATCTTCGCGAGCGTCAACCCCGAGAAGGGCAGCGTGTCCTTCGGCTGCTTCTGCGGCAAGCAGGCGATCGCCGCGGGCGCGAACGCCGGACAGATCGTCAAGGCGGCGGCGCAGGCTTCCGGCGGCAACGGCGGCGGCAAGCCCGACAGCGCCATGGCCGGCGGCAAGGATACGAGCAAGCTCGACGAAGCCCTCGCGGCGGCGCGCGCGAAGACCGCCGAAATGCTGGGCTGAAAGCGTCAGATCCAATAACAACGCGAGGCTCCCGTTCTCCGGGAGCCCGCTGTGATTTCAATGACGGACCGCGCATGCCTGCACGGTCCGTCGCGCTTTTGCAGCAGACCGGGCGTTTTTGACTGCGCGGAAACGCTGTCTATGATCCCTGCCTCAACGTGTCGTCTTCTCCAGAACCGCCGCGGGCGAGACGCTGGCCTCTGACGCGCTCGTCGGCACCGGCGCGACGCTGACAACGCCCGGAAGATCCTGCGCTACTCCGCGAGGTTAGAGACGGCGCTCTGAGCCTCACGCAATAAGAAAACGGTTCCCGCTTCGGCGAGAGCCGTTCTTCTATAGAGAAAGCGCGGACGCTTCAGATCATTTCCTCGGGCTTCCACAGGCGGTCGAATTCCGCCGGGGTGAGCAGGCCGAGCCGCGTGCAGCTCTCGCGCAGGGTGATATTCTCCGCGAGGGCCTTTTTCGCGCATTTCGCGGCGTTTTCGTAGCCGATGACCGGGGTCAGCGCCGTGACGGTCATCAGGGAGCGCTCGAGGTTTTCGCGCATTTTCGCTTCATTCGGCTCGATCCCGGAGACGCACCGCGCCTCGAAGGAGCGGATCGAATCCGCCAGCAGACGCGCCGACTGCAGGAAGCTGTACGCCGTCACCGGCAGGAACACGTTGAGCTGGAAGTTGCCCTGGCTCGCGGCGAAGCCGACCGCGGCGTCGTTGCCCATGACGCGCACCGCGACCATCGTGACGCTCTCGCACTGGGTCGGGTTGACCTTGCCGGGCATGATGGAGGAGCCGGGCTCGTTCTCCGGGATGCGGATCTCGCCGAGCCCCGTGCGCGGGCCGCTCGCCAGCAGCCGCACGTCGTTCGCGATCTTCATCATATCCGCCGCCAGCGCCTTGAGCGCCCCGTGGGCGAACGCCATGCGGTCAAGACTCGTGAGCGCGTGGAACTTGTTCTTCGCCGACGTGAACGGCAGACCGGTCTCTTCGGTCAGGATCTCCGCGACCGCGTCGCCGAAGCCCGCGGGCGCGTTGAGCCCCGTGCCGACGGCTGTCCCGCCGATGGCGAGCTCCGTCAGCCGCGCCACAGCCGCGTCCGTCTGGACGAGCGCTTCGTCGAGCATCCCGCGCCAGCCGGAGATCTCCTGCGAGAAGGCGATCGGCACCGCGTCCATCAGATGCGTCCGGCCGGATTTGACCACGCCGGCGTATTGTTCCTCCAGCCGCAGCAGCGTGCCGCGCAGACACTCGATTGCCGGGATCAGGTCGTTTTTCAGCGCCAGCGCCGCCGCCACGTGCATCGCGGTGGGGAAGGTGTCGTTGGAGCTCTGGCTCATGTTCACGTCGTCGTTGGGGTGCAGCAGCTTTTTCCCCGCGAGGGCGTTGCCCCGGATCGCGACGACCTCGTTGACGTTCATGTTGGTCTGCGTGCCGCTGCCGGTCTGCCAGACGGAAAGCGGGAACTCCGCCGGGAGCTGCCCCGCGAGGATCTCGTCGCAGACCTCGGCGATGCGGCTTGCCTTCTCCTCGGTCATGCGCGCGGGGTTCAGTCTGCGGTTCGCCAGCGCGCACGCCTTTTTCATGTACGCGAACGCCCGGATGATCTCTTTTGGCATTTTTTCGTCCCCGACGGGGAAGTTCTCCAGGCTGCGCTGGGTCTGCGCGCCCCAGCAGCGGTCGGCCGGGACGGCGACCTCGCCCATGGTGTCGTGCTCGATGCGGTATGCGTTCATGGCGATCCCTCCAGTTTTTTCAAGTGCATTATATACGAGAACCGGCGCGAATGCAACAAAAAAAGCCGTCCGGTGAGACGGCTTCGTCGCTTTGGATTCACACGATCGGCACGGTCAGCGTATTGACCAGCTCGGCGGTGTAGAAATTGATCGTCCTGAAGATGACCTCGGTTTCGGTGACGTAGACGCTCAGGCCCAGACCGGTGCAGTCGTAGGTCTCGCCGTCCTCCTCGTCGCACTCGGTGATGCGCGGCAGCATGAAGGAGTAGTTGCTGTCGCTGTTCTTATAGGTGTAGAGGCCGCCGGGATGCAGGTGGCCGTTGAAGTAGAAGACGTTGTCGTACTTGAGCAGCTCGTCCTGGATGTCCAGCTCGTCGTCGCCCTCGACGATCATCCATGTCTCGGGGTAGTGGTTGAGGACGAAGACGGGCTTGCCCTTGCCGGCGGCCTCCTTCAGCGTCTCGCAGAACCAGTCGTACTGCTCCCGGGACACGTACTCGAGGAAGTCGGTGTCCTCCTCGGAGCACAGGCAGATGAAGGTGTAGCCGTTGATCTCGGTGGAGAACCAGCCCCTGTCGATCTCCTCGCCGCCGTTATACCAGTTGTAGAAGTTCTGATAGCGGTTGTATTTGAGCTTGAAAGAGCCGCCGTTGTTGCCGCTGTCGTGGTTGCCGCAGACGAGGATGCGTCTGCCGGTGGGGAAGAGCTTGTCCGTCAGGCCGTTGAGGATCAGGTGCTCCATGAGCTGGCTGTTCATCGTGTTGTCGCCCAGCATGCACAGCGCGTCGTCGGCGGGCGAGTACTCCTTCATGTTGCGCAGCTCGCGGATGTAGACGTTCTTGCGGAACTTGTTGTTCGTCTCGATATGGGTGTCGCTGATGACGTTGAAGGCCAGAAGCGTGCCCTCGGGCTTCTCGTCCCGGTAGCCGCCGGTGACGGCCGCGGGCGAGCCGATCAGGTAGAACGCGGCGACCAGCAGCGCCAGCGCCTTGACAAAAAAGCCTGTGAATTTCGTCATGTTGTTTTCCTCCCGGATAGACCTTTTTCGTTATTATAGCGCGTCGGGCGCGCCTTGTCAATCGGCCGCGCCGTCCGTCTGCGCGTACCGGCCGAAGAGCTCGTCGACGATGGCCGCCATCTCGCGGTAGGCGTCCGTATCGCCCAGCGGCGCGAGCAGCCGCAGGATCTCGCGGTAGTACCAGGCGTGCTGCGCCGGATCCTTCTGGTTGAAGTGATCGAAAAACGCGGGGCCGTCGTATTCGCGGCGCATGGAGCGCAGGTTGGAGAGCTTGTCGCCCATCCACATGCACAGGACGCGCCTGTCGCCGCTCGCCTCCAGCGCGTCAAGCGTCGCCTGCTTGCGCATCTTCCAGGAATCCGCGGGGGACATCTCCCTGTGCTTGTCCTCGGTCTCGTGCAGGACCAGATCCGTCACGACGGGGCCGAATTCCGCCAGAAGCTGCTCCGCGGTGACGTCGGTGTCCTCGATGGTGTCGTGCAGCAGCGCCGCAGCGATCACGTCCTCGTCGTCCGTCAGGCTGGCGACGATCACGGCCGCCTCCAGCGGGTGCAGGATATACGCGCCGCCGCCGGCCTTGCGGCGCTGCCCGTCGTGCGCCTTCGCGGCGAAGATCGCGGCTTTGCTGACAATGGATTCCATTTTTCGCCTCACTCCTCTCGCACCGTATTATATCACAACCTGCGGCGCGATGCAAACCCGATTTCTCGCATCAATTCCCGGAAATGTCAAAAAAAAGACTTGCAATGTACACTTTAATGTAATAAAATGTAAAGGCAACAATGTTAAGAGAAGGGCGGTTTACCCATGGCGGCGAAGACAGCGGCCGATGCGGCCGATACAAAAGAAAAAGCGTTACAGACTGCTTTGGAGCAGATTAAGAAAAAATACGGCAAGGGCGCCATTATGCGTCTGGGCTCCGGCTCCGACCTGAACGTCGAGGCGATCCCCACCGGCAGCGTGGGGCTTGACATCGCGACGGGCATCGGCGGCTTCCCCAAGGGGCGCATCGTGGAGATCTACGGCCCCGAGTCCAGCGGCAAGACGACGCTGGCGCTGCACGTGGTGGCGCAGGCGCAGAAGGCGGGCGGCGAGGCCGCGTTCGTGGACGCGGAGCACGCGCTCGATCCCATCTACGCCGAGCATCTGGGCGTGGACGTGGATTCTCTGCTGGTCAGCCAGCCGGACAACGGCGAGCAGGCGCTGGAGATCACAGAAGCGCTGGCGCGTTCCGGCGCGATCGACGTGATCGTCGTGGACTCCGTCGCGGCGCTGGTGCCCCGCAGCGAGCTGGAGGGCGAGATGGGCGAGTCCCACGTCGGCCTGCACGCGCGTCTGATGTCGCAGGCGCTGCGCAAGCTCACCGGCGCCGTCAGCAAGTCCAACACGCTGGTGATCTTCATCAATCAGCTGCGTGAAAAGGTCGGCGTGATCTACGGCAATCCCGAGGTCACCACCGGCGGCCGCGCGCTGAAATTTTATTCCTCCAGGCGCATCGAGGTGCGCAAGGGCGAGGCCATCAAGGCGGCGGGCTCCACGCAGGTGGGCAGCCGCACGAAGGTCAAGATCGTCAAGAACAAGCTGGCGCCGCCCTTCAAGACGTGCGAATTCGACGTGCTGTTCGGCGAGGGGATCTCCAAGGTCGGCGAGCTGGTCGATCTGGGCGTGGAGTACGGCGTCGTCAACAAGAGCGGCGCGTGGTTCAGCTACAACGGCGAGCGCTTGGGTCAGGGCCGCGAGACCGTGAAGGAACTGCTGACGAACGATCCCGCGCTGGCCGGGGAGATCGAGGAGAAGATCAAGGCCGCCATCGCGGCGCAGAACGCGAAGACCGACAGGCGCGCCGCGGCGGCGAAAAAGGCCGAGCCCGCCGCGCCCGCGGCAGCCGCGCCGGTGAAGGCGACGCCCGGACTGGACGTCACCGTGGATGACGACGACGAATGACGCTGACGGCGAAGCCCGGCAAGGGCGGTCGGTTTTACCTGTACTGCGATGAGGAATACTTCGCCGCCGTCACGGCGGAGATGTGGTACTCGCTGGGCGTGACCGAGGGACAGACGCTCTCCGCGGAGGAATACGACGCCCTGCGCGCCGAGATCCGCGCGCGGCAGGCTTACGCGTCGGCGGTGCGCATGCTGACGCTGCGCGCCCACAGCCGCCGGGAGCTGGGCCTCAAGCTGGCGCGCAAATTCGACCGGGACGCCGTGGATTACGCGCTGGAAAAGTGCGGCGCGCTGGGCTTCCTGGACGACGCCGCCTTCGCGCGGGAATACGCGAACACGCTGTGGGAGCGCAAGCGCTGGGCGCCGGGACGCATCCGGCAGGAGCTGCTGGCAAAGGGCGTGTCCCGCGAGGACGCCGAGGAAGCGCTCGCCGGACTGGAGACGGACGCCGAGGAGACGATCCGGGACGAGATTGACCGGCTCGGCGGCGTGCCGCAGGATAAAAAAGAACGGCAGCGGCTCTACGCGAAGCTGCTGCGCGCGGGATGGTCCGGCGGGGACATCCTGCGCCAATTCGAGCGATGGGAGGACGATGATGGCTGTTAAGATCGGATTTATCTCGCTGGGCTGTCCGAAAAACGAGGTGGACGCCGAGCGGATGCTGTACAAGCTGACCGAGGCCGGATTTGAGCTGGTGGACGTGCCCTATGAGGCGGATGTGGTGATCATCAACACCTGCGCGTTCATCGACGACGCGAAGCAGGAGGCCATCGACAACATCCTGGAGATGGCGGAGCTGAAAAAGGACGGCTCCATCCGGAAGATCATTGTCACCGGCTGCCTCGCCGAGCGGTATCAGGCGGAAGTTCGCCGGGAGATGCCGGAGGTGGACGCCGTGCTGGGACTCGGCTGCAACGGCGACATCGTCGACGCCGTGCGCCGCGTCATGGCGGATGACGTCATCGAATCGTTCCCGCCGAAGACCGACCTGTCGCTGGAGGGCGAACGCCTGCTGACCAGCCCGCCCTACTGGGCGTATCTCAAGATCGCCGAGGGCTGCTCCAACGCCTGCTCCTACTGTATCATCCCCTCCATCCGGGGTCCTTACCGCTCCCGGGATATGGAATCGATCGTCGCGGAGGCCGAGACGCTGGCGCGCGGCGGTGTGAAGGAGCTGGTCGTGGTCGCGCAGGACACCACCCGCTACGGGCAGGATCTGTACGGGCGTCTGGCGCTGCCGGAGCTGCTCGAAAAGCTCAACGCAGTGGACGGGATCGCGTGGATCCGTCTGCTCTACTGCTACCCGGAGCGCGTCACCGACGAGCTTCTGGACGCCATCGCGCGCCTTGACAAGGTGCTGCCATATATCGATCTGCCGCTGCAGCACGCGGACGGCGAGATCCTGAAGGCCATGCGCCGGGTGGGGGACGAGGACTATCTGCTGGACGTGGTCGCCCGCGTCCGGGCGAAGCTGCCCGACTGCGTGCTTCGCACGACGCTGATCGCGGGCTTCCCCGGCGAGACAGAGGCGGCGTTTGAGACGCTGTGCGATTTCGTCGAGAAGGCGCGGTTTGACCGGCTCGGCTGCTTCGCGTACTCCGCGGAGGACGGCACGCCCGCCGCAGCGATGCCGGATCAGATCGACGACGAGACGAAGCGGCGCCGCGGCGAGATCGTCATGGAGCAGCAGTTCCGCATCTTTACCGAGCGGCAGGAATCGCTCATCGGCTCGACGGTCGCCTGTATGGTCGAGGGCTACGACGGCTACAGCGACAGCTATTACGGCCGCAGCTGGCGCGACGCGCCGGAGATCGACAGCGCCGTGTACTTCACCGCGCTGGGCGACTATGAGCCCGGCGATATCGTGGATGTCCTGATCATGGACGCGCGGGACTACGACCTTTACGGGAAGGTCGTCTGAGCGGTCCGTCATCATCCTGAGCCGGTTCCCCGCCGCGTTTGAGACGCTGGCGGCGAAGTTCGCGGAGTTGACCGCGGACTCGACCTCTGAGCTGCCGTCGTTCCTTGTGAATCCGGACGCGGCGACGATGATGATCGTCTGCGCGGAGATCCTGGGCGTCATGGTCTGGAGCGTGCTGCACGGCGCGTTCGTCAAACCCTTCGTGCTGGTGGGCGTGCTGCGCAACTACATCCTTTCCGGCATGGACGACGTTCCGAACGAGGCCTCGTTCCGCCTGCTCGCCGGCAAGTCCAAGAAGTTCGACAAACTGCGCGCGCAGATCTGAGCGCGGCCGCCTGACGGCGGTCTGAACACAAAATAAGACGCATATCCTGCCCCGGAAGGGGAGCGGGTATGCGCTTTTTTACGCCGAAAACAGCTGTACAAAATGCCGAAAAATGTCTGAATCTGTTTACAAATTCTTCAAATTTACATTTTGTTCACAAAAACGCAACGTTTACCGTACGTGATTCTGTTAATATAAGGTGAATCAATATGGGACATTTGCAAGAGCTTGTGACGGATCGGCTTGCGGATGTTCCGCTGAAAGGGGAAACAAATATGGAAAGGAAAAAGAACCTGCGCAAAGCGCTGTCAGTCCTGCTGGCGGTCGTGATGGTGTTCGGCTATGCCGGACTGTTCGCGGGGGTGTTCACGTGGAACAATACTGCGGAAGCGGCTGCAGG
>ONWP01000047.1 GCA_900321595.1 uncultured Eubacteriales bacterium | reverse complement strand
TCGTGGTCTGCCGCGTCGACATGACGACCGCCATGACCAGCATCAGCACGATCAGCAGGATCGGCAGAACACGGATCGTGATTCGTTTGGTGTTTCCGCCGAATTCGCCGTTCGGATTGTCCAAAGCGCTTCCCCCTTTGTATTTCAGTTGGTATAGATTTCAGGCTTCAGCACCCCGACATAGGGCAGATTCCTGTATTTCTCCGCATAGTCAAGCCCGTAGCCGACGATGAATTCATCCGGTACGCGCGCGCCGACATAGTCGGCCTTGATCGCTGAGACGCGCCGCTCCGGCTTGTCGAACAGCGTGCAGATGCGGATCGACGCGGGGCCTCGGGACTCCAGGTTGTGCTTGAGGTAATCCAGCGTCAAACCGCTGTCAAGGATATCCTCAACGATCAGCACGTTCTTTCCCCGGATATCCTGTCCCAGATCCTTGATGATCTGCACATTTCCGGTATTCTTAACGCCGTTTCCGTACGCGGAAACGCTCATGAAATCGATCGACGCGGGAATGCGGACCTTGCGCATCAGATCCGCCATGATCATCACGGATCCTTTCAGAACGCTGACCATCAGCAGCTCTTTTCCGGCGTAATCCCGGGAGATCTCGTCGCCGAGCCGGGAAACGATCGCGCTGAGCTCCTCTTCGGAAAACAGTACCTTTGCGATGTCGTCATGCATGGACATTTGTGCGATTCACTCCTTCAAAATCGTTCCTTCTGAACGTATATGCGGACCGGCCGGCTTGTTCCGGCGGCCGCCAGCGCTTCGCCGGATACGCCGGCGTATGCGCTCCATAAAACGTGATGATCCCGGCACAGAACAGGGACAGACGCGCGTTGCCCCGCCGGCACGCCGACACGCGCAAGATACGCGCCGAGGCGTATGCGTCTGCCGGTTCCGCCGTGCAGGAACGTGTCGCCGGGCGCCGGCAGACGGAAAACCGCGCCGGAAAGCGCGTCCGCGTCCGCGTATCCCGAAAGGGACAACTGCTTTCTGCTCAGCGGCAGGATCAAATCAGCGTCCGCCGTTTCCAACAGGATCACAGCCGCGCCGAGCGCGTAACGGTCGGTTTTATCGTCATACGCCGTCTCAGTAAGCTTATGAAACACCGGATAAACGCGGCCTGCTTCGACGCGAACGATCAAGCCTCCCGGCAGATTCACATTGCATCCGGCCGTCAGCCCGTCGTAAAGCGCGTCAATGTGCCGTTTCTCCGCATGCAGGCATCCCCACCGCTCGACCAGCAGTCGGATCGCGCGTTTCGCGATCGCCGGATGCGCCGCTGTCAGGGGCGCGCAATCTGCGGCGAGGCCGTCAAATCCGGTCAGCGCCTCCCGCGCCAGCGCGTCCAGACACGCTTCATCCTCCCGCAGAGAGTCCGCGCACCGTTTCATCACGGTCACGGCGGACGGGTCGACGCCTGTCAGCGCGGGAATCGCCAGATGCCGGATGCGGTTACGGCTGTACGCGTCTTCTAAATTGGTTTCGTCTGTCACAAACGGGATCGCTTCCCGCTTCAGATACGCCTCAATCTGGCTGCGCGTCACGTCCAGCAGCGGCCGGATGATCCGTCCGCGAACCGGCGGGATCCCGCCCAGACCCTTCAATCCTGTCCCCCGCGCCAGCGCCAACAGCATCGTCTCCGCGTTGTCATCGGCATTGTGCGCCGTCGCGATCCACGCGCTGTCGTCGATGCGTTCCAAAAACTGATAGCGCAGCCGTCTGGCGCAGGTTTCGACGCTTTCGCCTGTCATGCGGGCGTCCGGCACGCTGCCGTATTCAACCCGGCACGCGATCCCCTCGCGCCTGCAGAACGATTCCACGAATGCCGCGTCCCGAAGAGACGCCTCCGCGCGCAGGCCGTGTTCGAAATGCGCCGCAAGGATATTAAAGCCAAACTGACTTGAATATTTCTTGAAAACGTGCAGCAGGCACATGGAATCCGCACCGCCTGAGACAGCGACGACCACGGTATCGCCGGCCTTCACCGTCCCGCTGTTTTCAAGAAATGCCCGGACTGCCGCTTCCGGCGCCGATGCGGCTTCAGCCGCCATCGGTCACTTCATCCCGGACGTATTCACGCGTCGTGAACAGCGTAAACTCCGGGCTCCACGCGAGCGGCACCGAGCCGGTCGGGCCGTGGCGGTTCTTCTGGATCAGCAGCTCCGCCTCATTGACCGGCGCGTTCTCATCGATCGTCGCCTGATCCTTATAGTAGTCCTCTCGGTACAGCATCAGAACGATATCGGCGTCCTGCTCGATCGAGCCGGATTCACGCAGATCCGACAGCTGCGGCTTGTGCGATCTGCCCTTTTCGTCTGTACGACGCGCGAGCTGCGAACAGGTGATGACCGGGATATTCATATCCTTTGCCATCAGCTTTAAGCTTCTGGTGATCTCGGAGACCTCCAGCACGCGGGACTCGAAGTGCTTGCCGGACTGCATCAGCTGCAGGTAGTCGATGATGATGCAGTCGACGCCTTTGAGCTGCCTTGCTCTGGCCTTCATCTCCGGCACCGTGATGCTTGACGTGTCGTCGAAGTACAACTCCACGTCAGCCAGCGCCATCGTCGCTTCAGCGATCCGCTGCCACTCGTCAGGCGTCAGATTCCCGGTACGGAATTTCTGGGAAGGCACTCTGGCCTCCGTCGCCAGAATGCGCTGCGCCAGCTGCTCCTTGGACATCTCCAGCGAGAAGAAGACGACGCGTCTGCCTCCGTACGCCACATTGCGGGCCAGATTCAGCGCAAAGCTTGTTTTACCCATGGCGGGACGGGCGCCGATCAGGATCAGGTCGGAACGATTCAGACCTGTGATCTTCCGATCCAGTTCGGAAAAGCCCGTATTGAAGCCCGCGTATTCATCCTTTTTCAGGCTGGAGAGCCTGTACAGCTCCTCATAAACGGTTGATATGATATCAGAGATCTTCGACGGGCCGGATACGTTTCTGCCCTGCCGGATATCATAGATCTTCTGTTCTGAGAGATCCAGCAGCTCATCCGCGGACAGATTCATCGTCAGCGCGGCCTCGTTGATCTCTCCGACCGCCGTCAGAAGCGCCCGGACGTAAAACTTTTCCCGGACGATCTTCGCGTAGACCTCCACATTCGCCGTCGAGGGAACATTCTGCGACAGCCGAAACAGATAGGTCTTGCCGGTTTCGTCGTCAAAAACGCCCTCCTGCTTGAGCTCCTCGAGCAGGATCACAGGATCGATGCGCCCGCCCTTTGCCGCGTCAAGACGCAGCATCGCGGTAAAGATGTCCCGATGCTGTTTGAGATAGAAGCTGTCCGGCTTCAGAATGACCGCAACGGCGGACAGACAGGCCGGATCCACCAAAACAGAGCCCAGAACGGCCTGCTCGGCCTCCAGGCTGTAAATCTCGCGGCTGTCCGCCCCCGCGGGCAGAATGTTTTCAGGCACGTTATTCCCCCACTACGACGAAGAGATCAGCGGCGATGCCGGGATACAGCTTCACCTTGCAGGGATATGTGCCGTAATTCTTCATATCTTCTACGATGACCTTGCGCTTGTCCACCTTAATGCCGTAGTCGCGCGCAAGCACCTCCGCGACGTCCTTGGCGCCGGCGGAACCGAACAGCTTTCCGCTGGAGCCGGCCTTCGCGCTCAGCTTGATGCTTTTGCCGTCAAGCTTTTCCTTGGCGGCGTTCGCGTCGGCGATCTGCATTTCCAGATGATGCTGCGCCGCGGCTTCGCGGTTTTTCAATTCCGTCATGGACTGCGCGTTGATCTCCACGGCAAGCTTGCGCGGGAACAGAAAGTTGCGCGCGTACCCTTCTGCGACGGAAACCTTTTCGCCCTTTTTACCGAGACTTTTCACATCCTGCGTGAGAATGACTTCCATTTATGCGTCCTCCTGTCCGGATTTTTCAAATAATTGTCTGTTGACGCCGACCGCATCGATCACACGATCAAGCGCGTCCCGCATCGTGATATCGTAGAGCTGCGCAGCCGCCATCGTATGATGACCGCCGCCGCCCAGTTTTTCCATAATGATCTGCACGTTGACCTTCCCGTAGGATCTGGCGGATACGCCGATTGTCCTTTCGTCAATGGGATAGATCACAACGGACGCGTCAACGCCCTCCAGCTTCAGAAGCTCATCCGCCGCCCGGCTGGACAGAACGCGGATATTCGGGTTGGGCTTCTCCGTGCAGGCGACCGCGAACCCCTGATCGATGACCGCGGCGTTGACCATCGCATTGACAACGGCGTTATCCGCGCCCGTCGCGGCGAACAGCTTGCGCACGGTCACGGTGTCCGCGCCGAATTCGCGCAGATACGCGGCCGCTTCAAACGTGCGCACGCCGGTGCGCAGCGTAAAGTCCTTCGTGTCGAGGTAGATGCCGGAAAGCATCGCCTCCGCGACGACCTTTGTCGGTTTGATATCCGCAGACATATACCGAAGCAGCTCTGCCGTCAGCTCGCAGGCGGACGACGCGTTCGGATCGTGATAAAAGATCAGCGCGCCCTCGATGCGGTCAACGCTCATGCGGTGGTGATCCACCACGACGAT
>ONWP01000284.1 GCA_900321595.1 uncultured Eubacteriales bacterium | reverse complement strand
GCCTCTACCGGTACGACCGCAGCAGGAAATTCGCCGACGACATATACGACGCGATCCGCCGCGTCAACGAACAGACCGCGGCGATCGAGCGCAACAGCCCGCAGGCCGTCGAAGATCAATAAAAACGGACAGACCGGATACAAAGGTGAAAACAATGATCAAAACCGCATTTTACGACACGAAAAACTATGATAGACCCTCCTTCGAACGATACGGTCAGCAGCACGACGTGCAGTTCCGGTTCCTGGAAACCAAGCTGAACGAGGACACCGTGGAGCTGGCAAACGGCTGCGACGCCGTATGCGTGTTCGTCAACGATACCGTGAACGCGAAGGTCATCGACAGACTCTATGAGATGGGCGTCCGGCTGATCGCCCTGCGGTCGGCAGGCTATAACAATGTGGACGTGCGCGCCGCATTCGGC
The DNA here is from genome assembly GCA_900321595.1 of uncultured Eubacteriales bacterium. Lineage (GTDB taxonomy): Bacteria > Bacillota > Clostridia > Oscillospirales > Acutalibacteraceae > UBA1081. The sequence continues at coordinate 4,197 of ONWP01000284.1, read as the reverse complement.
AAGCTCCACGTGGTCCACGTGCCGGCGTATTCGCCCTACGCCGTGGCGGAGCACGCGATGGCGCTGCTGCTCACATCCGTCCGGCGCATCCACAAGGCGTACAACCGGACGCGGGATTTCAACTTCTCGCTGAACGGTCTGACCGGCTTTGATCTGCACGGAAAAACGGTCGGCGTGGTCGGCACCGGCAGGATCGGCAGGATCTTCATCGACATCTGCCGGGGATTCGGCATGCGCGTGATCGCCTACGATCACTTCCCGGCGAAGGACAGCGGCATAGAATACGTGGAGCTGCAGGAGCTGTTCGGCCGGAGCGACGTGATCTCTCTGCACTGCCCGCTGACGGACGAGACGCGGCACATGATCAACGACGAAGCCGTCGAACGGATGAAGAAGGGCGTCGTCATCATCAACACCTCCCGCGGCGGGCTCATCGATACGGAAGCGCTGCTGAACGGGATCCGGGCCCGGAAGATCGGCGCCGCCTGTCTGGACGTCTACGAGGAGGAGGCGGATATCTTCTTCGAGGATCGCTCCGGGCACATTCTGAACGACGAGGCCCTGTCGCGGCTGATCTCCATGCCCAACGTGATCGTCACGTCGCATCAGGCGTTTCTGACGGAGGAAGCGCTCAGCAACATCGCGGAGATGACGGTCGCCAACATCCGCTCCTGCTTCGACAACGACGGCATCTGCGACAACGAGCTGTGCTACCGGTGCGGCAACGTGGAGCGGTGCAAGAAGGAGCGCAGACAGCGCTGCTTCTGACCGCGGCGCACGCCATGTTTTAACGTGCTGGCTTCACCGCCGACGGTGCGCGGCCGGATCCCTTGATTTTTCCCCGGCTGCCGCATATAATGAAACAGAACGCAACAAAACAGGAGGCGCAGATCTATGTCGATCAAACAATGCTTCGCGGCATTCCTCGCGTTTTTCGCGGGACTCTGGGGCAATGTCTTCACATTCTTCAACAATTTCGTCAACGACTACACCTTCCGGGTGGATACGGCGGTCCTGGGCGAAACGCTGCCGAACGTCAAGGGACATCTCAACACGTTCTCCGGCAGATTCCCGGAGGATCCCCCCATAAACGAGGTTTACAACCCCTATGAATTCATCGATTACATCCAGCTCATGGAGTGCAGCGGCGGCAACGCCGCGCGCGATCTGTTCCGGGATCCGGACGACTTCTCCGTGATCGACGACTACGATTTTTCCGCGCTGATCACCTCCTGCCGGGGCGTCCTGAAGACCGGCGCGAAGCCCCTGCTGAAGCTGGGCAACGTCCCGGCGAAGCTTTCCCGCCGGACGCTCGCGGCCGCCGGCACGGATCTGGGCGACTTTGACGTGAACGTCTATCCGCCGGACGACTACAACGAATACTATAATTATATCAAAGCGCTCGCGCAAGCGCTCGTCGACGCGTTTTCGCTCGAGGAGGTGCGCGCGTGGCGGTTCGGCGTGCTGACCGAATACGAGAACGCGCAGTGGTTCCACGTCCCCGGCGCGGATCCGGCGCAGTCGGCGCAGGCCTACTGCAAGCTGTACGACTACACCGTACAGGCGCTCATCGACGTGATCGGGGACGACGTATTCGTCGGCGCGCACTCCATGTCCTGCTCCGAGGGGCTCTGGGATGAGCGCGAATTCATCCGGCACTGCGGCACGGGCACGAATTATGCCACCGGCGGTACCGGCGCGCGCCTCTGCTATCTCTCCGCCTCCTACTATGAACAGAAGCCCGGCAAGTCCGGAAATCCGGTCTCGATCCCCGAGATCATGGCGCTGCTGCGCGGCACAGCGGAAAGCGTCGGGCTGAACGACCTCCTCTACGGCGTGGACGAGGGACGCGTCCTCACGGGCAACGCGTCCGGCCGGAACAGCGACGATCTTCCCTCCCGCACTGTGGGCGACACCTGGCAGGCCGCCTTCGACGCGAGGCTCGTCAAGCAGATGTTCGACAGCGGAATGGATTACTTCTCCAGCTGGGAATACTGCTCGCAGGGCGGCAACGTCGGCAACCCGCTGATCAGCTATTTCGTCGCGAAGCACGCCGCGGACTTTGAGGGCGCGCGCACGGCGTCGGTGCAGACTGAGAAGAAGGGCGCGATCCTCAAAGCGGACGTGAACGCCTCCGCGGCCTTCGACGAGAACGCGAACACCCTGCGGATCATGGCGTACAACTACAGAAACAAAGTCAAATACCGCTCTGACGCGGAGCTCACCTTCCGGGTGAACGCGCCGCAGTTCACAGACGGAGAGGCGCGCGTCACCATGTACATGATCGACGACGACTGCAACTGGTTCGACGAATGGCGCGCCGACCGCAAGGCGCTGAACATCACCGACGACAAATTCGCCTGGTCGCCCGACGACGGCTGCCCCAACTGGGTCGACGAGGACGCGCGGCAGACGTTCCTGCAGCTGTCGGACAAATACGCCGACTGCTGCCGGCTCGAGCCCGTGACGACGACCGTGACCGTCAAGGACGGCGCGTTCACCCTGTCCGCGGCGCTCGACCCGTTCGCGGTGGTCTTCTTCGAGGTGACGCAGTGACGCCGTCGCCGACACGGCAAAACAGCGCACAAACAAAAACGCCGATCGATTGACCGGCGTTTTTTGCTGACTTTTTTTATTTCCCGGTGAACAGCTTGAACAGCTTCCGGAACAGGGCGAGGATGGCGGCGAGGGTGGCTTTGAAGCGGTCGATAAACGAGCCGAGGAAGCCTTTCTGCTCCGGTTCCTCGTCGGGGACGGGCGCGTCCGGCTCATCGACGAAGCGGACGACGATCTGCACGGTGTAGCTGTCGGGATCCGTTTTCATCGAAGCCAGCAGCAGGTCGTCGCACCGGACGGAGAGGATCAGGTTGCGGTCGGGATGGCTGCCCAGCGCGGCCATCGCGTCATTGAAGCTCGCGTATCCGGCGGTCTTCACGGTGAAGTCGCGCACGACTGTGCCGGCGGGCACCGTGAAATGGCGCTCATCCACGAGCTTCCCGTTCATCAGAATGTCGTAGGTGAAGTCGTCCTCCGTCGATTCGAGCGCGATCTCATCGAAGCGCAGCGCCCGGACCTCGCGATCCATGCACAGCACGTACGCGGCGTTCAGGACGTCGTAGACCTGCATCGCGCAGACGCCGTCCGTCTGCGTCAGCGACACGGTCCCGTGATCATCCGTATAAACCAGCGCGGGCACGGGGCAATCTGTCACGGAAGCGCCGGCCGGCGCGAAAACGCGGTTTGCCGCGCCGAACGCGGTACCGTCCACGGTGCGGACGCCCGCGCGCAGATAGACGCAGTCGAAGTCGTCCCGGTACGCGTCCCAGGGGGCGTTCCCGCTGAACGCATACGAATCGCCCGCGCCGGAAAGCGTCAGCGTTTCATTCGCGACGAACCAGTACATCGCGTCGCCGCAGACGCCGTAGCGCGTGCAGTCTTCCGGGGAAAAGCACACGTCGCACCAGCCGTCCGCGTCGTCGTCCGTATGGCCGGAGACCGGCAGAACGCGGCTCGCGGTCGTGATCTCGCCGCAGACGGAGCAGGCGTAACCCGCGGTGCGCCCCGCCGAAATACAGGTGGGAGAAACCGCCGTTACGGTCATGACCGGCACGTGTCCCGCTGCCGGGATCGTCGCGCCGTACAGCAGCGTCCTGCCGCAGATCAGGCAGACCGTGTCGCCGCTGTATCCGTTTGCGGTACACGTCGCAGGCGCTTCGCCGACACGCTCCCGCGTCCGGCTGTGCTCGCAGATATCCGCGCCGCAGTCGTCGCAGAAGCCGTTTTCATCCCGGTCCGCGTGCGGGACGGCCGCGATGCGCTCCCGTGTGGAGGAGAGCTTTTCACCGCAGCGCGCGCAGTAGATCACCGCGTCGTAAGCGCCCTCCGCCGTGCAGGTGGGTTCGGTCACGTTCTCGCGGACGGGCGCCGCGCCGGTGTGGCCGAGCGGCTCGCCGACCGGCTCGTGCCCGGAGAGCCATTCGCCGCAGTCGGCGCAGCGCGTCCCGGCGGTGTACGCGGGCTCCAGACACGTCGCGTCAAACGCGTCGACGGCGACGGCGGCATGCGGCGCGTCCGTGACAGGACACACGGCGACGAACGGGATGCCTTTTTCCGCCGCGAACGTCTGCGCAGTGGAGTTCGCGTACCCGTAGATCGTCACGCTGTCGCAGTCCATGAAGGGCGATCCGCTGAAGACGG
>ONWP01000267.1 GCA_900321595.1 uncultured Eubacteriales bacterium | reverse complement strand
CGGGACGAATGTTACCGGGGTCTGCCGCAGGTCGGGCAGAACCGGCCTGTCGCTTTCGCGCCGCAGCTCGGGCAGAACCACCAACCGGTCTGTTCGCCGGAGCGGACGAAGCGGATCGTCTTGTCCTTCGGATGGGAGATCGTATAGGCGAAACGCAGCTCCTCGGTCGCTTTTCCGGCGACGGTCAGGAGCCAGGTGAGCTTCCCGGTCTCCTCGTCGACCGCAGCGCCGTCTGTTGACGCACAGTCGACGACGATCTGCTTCTCCTCGGAGACGGGGAGCTGATCGAGCACCTTGATCTCCAGCGGCTTTTCCGTCCGGTTCGTGACGCGGATCGCGTATTCCGCGCTGACGCGCTTGAGGCCCTTGAACATGACCTCCTCCGTTTTCTGCCGGATCGTCTCGCGGCTCAGTCCGACGCGCTCGTCCCGGCCGAGGGAGAGCGTGAAGGTCTCCGCGGTCATATCCGGGTCGACGCGGGTCTCGCCGCAGTAGTTTTCGTCCAGATAGATCTTCGCGTCGGCGGGCTTCAGCGGCCAGTCCGCCGTCTTGATGATCGCCGCCAGGAACGCGCTGCTGTCGAGCTTCGGGACGCATACGACGCGCAGCTCGGCGGGGACGGTGATCGTTTGCAGATCTGCGACCGTGCCGGTCGCCCCGGAGGGGACGGTGCGCGTGCCGGGCAGAAGATAGCCGGTCATGGTCTCGTCCTCCGTCTCCTGCGCCTCCTCCACAGCAAGGCGGGGCGCCGGCGCCGGCGCCAAGGCCGCCATGCCCATCATCGGGGCTCCCGTGGCTCCCGCGCCCATCATGGCGCTGGCGAAGACCGGCAGCGCGGATTCCTGCGGAAACCGGAGCGAAACTTTCTGCAACTCGGGGATCTCCTGCCGCGCGGTCGGATTCCCGGTGTACAGCGTGACGCGCACGTCCTGCCAGTCCTCGCCGGTCTGCTGTGTGATCCTGGCGCGGTTGATGACCTGCAGCTGCGCGGCGTCTGCGGCGGCGTGGATCTCATAAGTGGCGATCCAGCCGGCGCTCGTGTCGGCGTACTCCAGCGAGAAAGCGACCTCCCGGTCGTCGGGCGATTCCAGGATCAGCCGGACGCGAGAGAACGCATCGCGCGCCTTCAGCGTTTCCTTCTGCGCCTGCTTTTCGCGGAGCTCCTTTTCCAGACGTCTTCGCTCTTCCCTGAGCGCGGAAAGACGCGCGGGGAGCGATTCCAGATACGCCGCGACCGCGTCAGGCGTGTACGCGTCCCGGTTCACGAAGCTGCCGTTATCGATCCAAAGGCGCTCCATGGTCTTAAGCGTCTCGATCCGGCTCTGCAGCTCATCGATCTGCTGCGCCGTCTCGTCGGACGTCGCCTGTGACGCGCCGGACACGATCTGCACGTCTCTGCCGACGACGCCGGCGGGAAAGAACAGACGCAGACTGTCCGGGTCAGCGCGCGGGCTCAGCCCGCCGACGACGAGCTCGTTGAGCCCGGCGGTCAGACGGACGGTCGCGCTCCTGCGGATGACGGCGCTGCCGCGGTATACGCGGACTTCTTTGATTGTGGCGTTGATCATGGTTCTGATGCTCCTTCTTTCTTTTTTATTCGGATTACGCGACGGCCGCTGCGGGTTCTTCCGTACGCTCGAAGGCAATGCTTCCGGTGCCGGCGCGGGACGCCGGCGATTTCGGTCAGGCCGTCGGAAAACATCGACCCGCTTCTCTTTATGTTTTTCTTTTATCGTAACATTGATCGCGCCGCTTGTCAATGCCGAACGCGCGTAAACCGCGCCGCGCGGCCGCATGGTTTTTTACAGAACGGAAACACTTTATTTACAATACAAAATTACAATTATGATAATATAGAAACAGCATCAAGTCAAACCGAACGCCTGTAATCACGGAGGTTTTACCCATGCGAACAAGATCCGGAAGGCATACGCGCGCCGCGGCCTGCGCGATCCTGCTGCTGGCGCTTTTGTGCGCGTTCCTGTTCCCGAACGCCGGCTTCGCCGAAAACGCGGAAGAGTCGACGACAGCGGCGTCTGAAACGTCGACCGTACCGGCGACAGAGCCGTCCACAGCGCCGGGAACAACGACCGAGCCGCCGACCGAGCCTCCCACGGAGCCGCATCCCGCCGGCGGCAGTCAGGCGCTTCCGCTGAAAACCGGGATCAAGGCGCTGCGCGGCCAGTTTGAGAACGGACAGGCCGGCAAGGAGGGCATCTACGCGCTCGATTACTGCTATTACTCCCCCGTCGG
>ONWP01000099.1 GCA_900321595.1 uncultured Eubacteriales bacterium | reverse complement strand
CTTCCGTCAGAGCGGCCTTGTCAAGGCGAACACCTGCAGGAATCTTCACAACTGCGGGATCTCCGGACGCGCCGACGGCCATATCGGGGCCGGCGATCCCGTGTATCTCGGGTACTCCTATCTCGACGGGGTCGAGGACGGCTGGGCGACGCGGCTGCACGAGGTCAGACTGTCCCTGGCGGACGCGCCGAAGACGGACGATACCGCCGAGGAGAACGTCGCCATGACGTTTGAGCGGCACCGGGTCACAATTGTGCCGAATGTGATGACGGTGAAGGCGGAAAAACAGGTCTATGACATTTCGAAGCCCACACAGGTTTGGGTGATGGCGTTCGATACCGACGGCTATATCGTTCCGGTCCTGACGGGCACGCGGTTTTACGGCTATGACAAGAACGTGATCCGGATGGTCGGCGGACGGATGTACCCCGTGGGCGAGGGAACGACGCGCGTTTTCCTCAACTGGCACGGGATCCGGGGCGACTTCCTCGTAAACGTGACGTTCTGATCCCGGCCGGCATCGGGCAATACGATTAACACGGCTCCCGGGGCGCGAACGGCTCCGGGAGCTGTTTGCCGAAAGCGAAATGTTTACGATTTCTATATGTTTTCTTTATCAAAAATTAATACATTCCGGGCCTTTTACCGGACGGAGAAATCGCGCCGGGACACGCATCAGGGCAGCGGGCTCGGGCTCGCGATCACCAAAACCATTGTAACGGCGCACGGCGGAAGCATCAGCGCGGAAAATAACGACGGACTGGTCGTGCGGATCAGGCTGCCGATCGCGGAGGAAGCGTTATGAAAAAGATCCTGATCGTCGAAGACGACAAGGCGATCTCCATTCTCAACGGTCTTGGCGAACAGGAAGAGGAAACCTGAGGAAAAGGAAAAAAGCGTTTGCCGCTCACACCGGGGTGAGCGGCAAAACGCTTTTTTTACGGCAGGATGCGCACGCGGAATTCCTCCCGGGCCGTCACGCTGCGCACCGTGAGCGCCCGGCCGTTCTCATAGGGCAGCGGTTCGTCCGTAAAGACCGGCGCGTTCTGCCCCAGCGCGAACACGCGCAGCAGCAGCTTCCGGGGGAAGCTCCAGCGCTTCAGCCCGACCTCCCACGGCTCGCCGCGGTAATAATCGTCGGCGATCTTTCGCTCGTCCAGCAGAAGCTCCGCCTGATCGCCCGCGTAATCCACCGTGAGGAAAACGTCGTCCCCGGTAATTTCGCCCTCGAGCGTCAGCTCGTATTCCCGGTACAGGTCGCTCATGCGCATACGCGCGGTGACCTTCAGCCGCACGTCCGACGCCGGGATCGGCCTCGTATACCGCGTAAGCGTCCCCGCCGGTTCGCCGTCCGCGTCAGGGAGCGCCGGGAAGCTGCGAAATTCGATATCCTGCCGCGCGAGGCAGTAAACGCCGTCGTCCGTTTCGATCACGGGCTGCTCGCAAACGATTAGATATTCGCCGTCCCTTTCCACCCGGACGGCGTTTTTCGCGTCCTGCCGGGACAGCGTCAGAACCTTCGCCGCCGGGCCGTTCCAGCGGTACTGCGGCTCTCTGTCTGCGTAGAAGACGAATGTGTCCCGCACCCGGCACAGCGGGGTCGCGAGCGCGCTGACGAGCTCCGCGCCGTCCAGATGCATGTGAAACGGCAGGAAGAGGTATTCGCCGGGCTCGACGGTCAGCGGCGGGAACACGACGTCGCCGGCCGTCAGACACACGTCCTCGTGCCGCGCCATCGTTCTGCGGCGCTGATAGTTGTTGATGAAGAGGAAACCGGCGCTGCCGTCTGTGCGCACCGCCGTGCGAAGCGTCTGCGTGTCCTCCGGGTCGCGGGGGCTGTCCGCCGGTATGACCGCGTCCATCGGCGCCAGCGTCTCGCCGAAATCCCGCAGGAACATGGCGAGCATGCGGATCTCCCGGAAGCTCTGCGCGACCGAGCCGAATTCCCGCAGCGGCGCCTGAAAATCATAGGACAGCGCGGGCAGATCGCAGCTGTTGCCGACGGATCGGCTCTCCTGCAGGGTGGTGCGGCCGCCGACCGGATTCGTGCCGCCGTGGTAAACGTAGTAGCCGAGCATATTCGCGCCGCTGCCGAGCCTGATGAGCGAGGCCGCGCCGGTATCCGAAGCGCTGACGCGGGGTCTGCGGTTGTAGGTGACCTGGAGACCGCCGCCGAGCTCCGCCGTCAGGAACGGGAACCGCGCCGGGTCGAACCGGTACGTTCCGATGTTGAGCAGGTGCGCTTTGTCCGAAAACACGAAGCTGTCGTTGGCCGGGAGCTCCCCGACGGAGGAATGCCACGGCTCCTCCACGTACGCGCCGCTCACGGGCAGCAGGTCGCCGATATAGCTGCTCCAGCCGGTGGCGGTCCAGTAGGGCGCGTCGAAGCCGATCTCCCGCGCCAGCCGCGTCAGGGTGCGGATGTGTCCGTCGCCGCGCCCCTCGCCGCCGCGCCCGTACTCGTTTTCGATCTGGATGCCGATCACGGGCCCGCCGTTTTTCAGCAGATCCGTTTCGACCTGTGAGAAGAGCGACGACCAGAACGCGCGCACCGCCGCGAGATACCCGGGATCGTTCGAGCGAAGGTCGTAACCGGTCTCCAAAAGCCAGTCCGGGAAGCCGCCGTGACGCGCCTCCCCGTGGCACCACGGGCCGGGGCGGAGGAAGGCGAGCAGGCCGACTTCCCGGCAAAGGCGCAGAAAGCCGTGAATGTCCCGGTCGCCGTCCCAGCGGATCTCGCCGCGCTCGTCCTCGTGATGGTTCCAGAAAATATACGTCGAGACGATCTGAACGCCGCCCGATTTCATTTTTTCAAGCTCTTCCTTCCAGTACCGGCAGGGATACCGGGAAAAATGAAATTCGCCCATCACCGGCAGCCACGGCCGGCCGTCGCGGGTCAGATACTGAGACGTCCAACTGTATTGCGTCATATTGTTCTCCTTGTCTTCCTGTTTCGCCGGGATCCGTGCTCAGTCCCGCAGGGGCAGCAGCGAGCGGATCAGGCTTCCGACGCTTTCGCAGGTATGCGGCGCCTTTTTTACCACGTCCGGCTTGCCGGAGGCGACCGCCCAGCCCTGATGCGCCAGGATCATGTCGAGGTCGTTGTAATCGTCGCCGACGACGGCCGCCGCGTCCGCCGGCAGGGAGAAATGCCGCAGGACGAACGATACGCCCTCGGCCTTGCCGGTCCCTTTGTTGCCGATGTTGATGTGCGGCCCGTTGACGAAGATGCTGACCTTGTCCCCGAATTCCGGCAGGAGCTCCCGCCGGACCTCCAGTGCGCGTTCGGCGCTCGGGAACGTCGCGTAGTAGTGGTGCCGGGGTCTTCCGTCGCTTTCGGAAAAGCCGGAGACGTCCGCGTAGCCTCTCATCGCGCGCTCGAGCGAAGCGAAGACGTCGGCCGGGATGCGCGATTCGTACAGGATCTCCTTTTCCGGGAAGATGATCAGCGATCCGGTGAATACGATCAGAAAGTCAAACGGCAGGTTTTCCTTGCGGGCGGTGTCGTAAAAATCGACGCCTCTGCCCGTCACGACGCCGAAATACCGCCCGGCGGCCCGCCACGCGTCGATGGCGGAGCGCGTTTCCCCGTCAATGCCGCCGCGGTTGAGCGTTCCGTCGTAATCCGTGGCGATCAGCATTTTATTCATGGTTGTTCTCCTGTTCGTAAGCGGGCGTCATTTTTTTTGCGGATCAATAAAAGCGCAGGTCCTCGTTGCCGGAGACCTTGAAATACCGGCTGAAGTTGTACCGGGTGAGCTTGTGCCCGTTGGCGGTCACGTTGTCGAAGGTCACCTCGATCTCGTTGCCGTTGACGGGCCGGTTCTCGAGCTTTCCGTCAAGGCACCGGAACGCCAGCAGCTGCTTGGCGAGGCGGAAGAACCACAGGCGGATCTTGTCCCCGGCGGAGGGCTTGATCACGGAGGCGATGCGCCCCTTCTCGTCTGCGCGGTAGGTGACGTTGCGGAAGACGACGTCCTTGATCTTGCAGTTCTGCAGGTTTTTGTTCGTGATCAGGACGAAGATCGCCCGGCCTGTGTCGCGGTAGATCTCGATGTTCTCGAACAGCACGTCGGTGATGTCCGCGCCGCCGTACTCCACCGAGACGGCCAGCGAGCAGACGCGGTTGTTGTCCCACGTGGCGTTGCGGTAGATCACCGCGCAGTCGGTGAAGACGACGTCCTCGATCGGGCTGTACACCTCGCCCGTGATCCCGAAGGCGCGGCACTTGTCGCTCCAGCCGACGCAGTTCTCAAAGCGGACGTGCCGGAGGGCGTATTCGGTGTTGGTCGTCTTCGCGCTGAAGGAGTCGTCGCCGCTGCGGGCGAAGCTGTCGCGGACCGTCACGTTTTCGCTGCCGCAGACGTTGAGCGCGTCGCTGTTGGTGCGGTAGCCGAACACGGCGATGTCGCTGATCTCCAGCCCGTCGCAGGCGTAGGTCGCGAAGTTCCAGCCCGCGGGGTTCAGGCACAGAAGACCCTCGATGACGCAGTCGGTGCAGTGGCTGATGAAGATGTACGACAGCTCGTTGCGGTCCACGCGGTTGAAGTCGAGGATGCCGAAGCCGTCGATCACGGCGTCCGTCTTGCCGTAGAAGTCCAGGAAGCCGTGCCGGGTCGAGACGTCGCCCTCGGCGCGGATATCAAAGAGATGCGTTGCGCAGATATACGCTCCCCGGCGGAAGTACAGCGCGTCGCAGTCCGCCGTCTCGATGCAGTCGAGGTCGTACCGGCCCGGCTCGAAGACCTTGACCCGGTCCGCGCCGTATTTCGCCTGATAATCGGCGATCTCGGCGTCCTCGTCGGGACAGTCGCGCACGAAGACGGTGACCGCGTCCAGCAGGCAGTCGTCATTGATGAGGCACGTGTAGACGCCGGTCGTCTTCGCCGTGAAGCGTACGGCAGAGCCTGAGACCTCGGCCTTCGCGCCGAGGGTCGTCGGCAGGACGACGGCGTTTTTCACCTTTTCGCCGCGGTCGAGCTCGATCCGGATCCCGTCCGCGAAGTCCCTGACGAACAGGTAGAGGAAGGAGCTGAGCACGCCCTTGTTCGGGACGCCGTCGTAGCACATGGCGGCGTACACCGGGACTGGCTGCCCGGCGGCGCGGCAGGTCCAGTAGGGCGAGACGTACAGGCCGGTCTCCGCATAGCCGCGGTTGGACAGCAGGTCGTCGCCGGGGCCCGCCCGGTCCAGATGCGCTTCCTCGAAGGGGGTGATCGCCTCTTCCGGGCAGGTCAGATACTCGAACGCGGGAACTGCAGCCGCGCCGGCGGTGACATACGACCCGAACAGGAGGATCCCCGCAATCAGCAGCGCGGTCAACCGGCTTCGGTTTCTCTGAAAAAGATGCTTCATTGTTTGCTCATCCTTTCAATCGCGGGACGTTTGTTTTTATTCTGTGTTCAGTTTATCGTATGGGGAAATGAATGTCAATACCGCGCCTGAAAAACGCCGGACTGTGATTTGCCGGCTTGAATTCCTTGGTTTGAATTTTGTGGTGGAAATTCGAAACAGTTTGTGTTATAATCGTTTTACAACAGGTTTTTCGCCGCGGCGCCGGACGCATTACGCCCGCGTCCCGAACAGGCGGGAGACAAAGAAGGAGACGGATTATAATGAAAAAAGGAATCGCTTTACTGCTTGCCCTGTTCCTGCTGCTTTCGTTTGCCGCCTGCGGCAAGTCGGAACCGGAAACACAGAACGCGACAGAAGCCGGCACCGCGGCGTCGGAAGCCGCCTCGGACGCTTCGCCCGTGAAACAGGCTGCGGCTGTGATCGACGCCGACAGCCTGAACTGGGTCGAAAGCGCGCTCGACTGCTACGGCTACAAAACGGACGGCACGGACTGTTATCTGTCCTTCGCGCATCCGGACACCTTTACCGCCGAAGAGAACGACGACAGCGGCGAGCAATACCGCGGCTATCATTTCAATCCCGAGAACCCGGACGCGACCGCGAATGAATCCCCCTACGGGATCTACGCATATTTCATGCAGGGCGGCTACGGCGCGCACAAAGAAGACTTTGAAACGGACGCGCAGGGCGGTCTGCAGGAACGCGAGCTGGGCGGCCGCACGGTGCTCTTCGGCGAGCTGCCGGCAGACCAGAACACCGGCGCGCACGCGTTCGTTTACTATACGTCCTATTCAGAGGACGAATACGCCCGGATCTGGGTGATCCTGACCGATCCGGAGGCTGACGGCGCGTTCAGACGGAATTTTGAGGAGAGCGTCAGCTTCGTGAAGGAATAACGGCGATCTGCAGTCGCCGGGCGCGTAACGAACGCGGCGAATCAACAGTTTTACGGGGCTTCCGTCTGCCGGGAGCCCTGTTTTTTCGGCGCGTTCCCCGCGTCTGCCGGTCTTGACACCGGACGCGCCTGCCGTTATAATAAGTCTGAAAAAGAAAAACAGTCTCAGCGCGGCCGTCAGCCGACACGGAGGGATGCAATATGAAACCGATCAAACGTTTTGCCGCCATGCTCCTGGCGATCCTGCTGCTTGCCTGCCCGGCCGGCGTTGCGGCGGGCGCCCCGACGGACGAAACGGACGAGGGCGGCATGTCGTGGCCGCGCGACAGGGCGTTTCCCGTTTTCAGCGCGCCGGAGGAAGCGCTCATCGCGTTCCCGGCCGATCTGTTTCCCGCGGAGGAGATGCTCGCGCTCGCCTGTCTGCAGGGCTTCGCGAACGCGCGCAAGACGCGGGTCGTCATCCTGGACGGCGACGTGGAGACCTGGCTGGGCGAATACGGGTATTCCTTCATCCGGGTGACGCCGGAGAACGCCTATGACTATATCCGCGAACTGGCTGCCGACGCTGCCGGAGCGGTGCTGTACGCGACGGATCGCAGCCGGGAATACATGAATCTCGCGAGCTCCGTCGGCAACACCATGCGCGCGATCCCGCTCACCGACGACGTTTACGCGCGGTGGACGGAAAACGGCGTCGCGCTTCCCGTTCTCGCGGATCTGCGGGAGCTGCCCTACACAGAGCCGGTCGACATTTACCGCTGGTTCTTTGACCGGTACTGGACGGACTGCACGCACAGGCTCCTCGTGGTGCAGCGGCCGGATCTGCCGTTTCAGATGCGCGATCTCGCTGCCGCAGTCGGCGGCGCCGTCGTCTATCTGTCCTGCGCGGGCGGCGCGGAGACGAAGCTTTTTAAAGCGTTTCTGAATACGATGACGCCCGGCGAATCCATCCTTACCGGCTGGTACGCGGGGCAGGAACGCGAGCTCATGACCGTTGCCGCGCAGTGCGGTCTGTCGTGCGTGCCGTCGGATTTCTTCCGGAACCCCACGGTTTTCGCGCAGTCTGTGCATGTGAAGCCGCCCGCCGTTCCGAAGACGCCGGCGCTTGCGAACAAGATCTATATCGCTTATTTTCTCAGCGACGGCGACAACATCCAGTACGACATGGGCATGATGCGGCATTACTGGGATGACAACCGGCAGTACCGCGGGCAGGTGCCTGTCAACTGGACCATCAGCCCCGCCCTTGTCGATATCGCGCCGGGCATGATGAATTACTATTACGCGGGGGCGACGGACTGCGAATGCTTCGTCTGCGGCCCCTCGGGCATGGGCTACACGATGCCGGTCAACACCTTCGGCGGCAATACGGGCAATCAGTTCCGCTCCGCGGAAAAGTTCTCCGCGTTCGTCGGGCTGAGCGACCGGTATCTGCAAAAGGCGGGGCTGCGCGCGGTCACGATCTGGGACAACCTCACCCGGCGGCAGCGCAGGATCTATGCAGGCGCGGACTATCTCTACGGCCTTACCGTGCAGAACTTCACGAACGCGTCGCTGCGTCTGCGGTACACCGGCGTTACGAAAAACATGCTCTTTATGCAAATGACACCCGGGTATTTCGCGAGCAACGCCGAGGGCACGACGCCGCTCACGCAGATCGAAAACGATATCACCGAGGCGGTCAAATATCTGCGCTACGACGGCAAAGCGCCTGTCTTCGTCGCCGCGCAGGCGAGCGTGTGGGCGTTCCACAACATCGCCGACGTGATCGCGCTCGAACAGCATCTGTCTGATCGATACGCGGCGGATTTCGGCGAAGACGTCGTCGAATTCGTCCGCGCGGATCATTTCTTCAACCTCTACTACGAAGCGCATGATCTGCCGCAGGATCTCAAGCTGAAGCCCGCGCTGACCGCGGTGGCCTCAGACGGCGAGGACGCGGCACGCACGACGGACGGCGTGTGCAGTGCGGACAGCATGTGGACGGCGGCCGAGGCCGGCGCGGCGAGCGTGACCTATTCGCTCGGCGCGGCGTACGAGGTGGACAGGATTTCGCTCTATCACGCGGAGGCCGCCGGGCTGGATCCCGCGCTCAACACGCGGGCGTTCCGGATCGAGGTGAGCGCGGACGGCGAGACCTGGCGCGAGGCAGCCGCTGTTGCGGGAAACAGCGCGCTGCGCTCGACTGTGCGCTTCGCGCCGCGGAAAGCCGCGTTCGTCAGGATCACGATCACGGATCCCGGCGGCGACGGCGTCGCGCGTCTCGCGGATGTGGATATCTTCGGCAGGGACGCGTCGCACGCGCGCTGTCCCAAATGCGCGAGGCTCCATGACGAAAACGTCTTTGACAAAATGCTGGGCTGGTTCCACCGCGTCTTTTTCCTGCTGGGACACCTTTGCTGAGCGGACGCCGGGCTGGCGGCACGCATTCGATCACGCAGGCGGAGGACAAAGCGCCCTCCGCCGTTGGTTTTTACGCGAATTGTCAACTTAATTCTGATTATCGGTTGACAATCCGCCTTCGCCGTGATACGATTTGCGTTCGGAGGGACAAGTATGGAGGAGAAAAAGACATTTTCGGGCAAGTCGGCTGTGCTGAACGCCTGCTTTACGGCACTCGGCGCGGCGCTGCTGGCCGTCTGCGCGTGGATCACGATCCCGGTGGGGGAGATCCCCGTGACGCTGCAGACCTTCGGCGTGTTTGTCGTGGCGGCGCTGCTGGGCGCGAAGCGCGGCGCGCTGGCCGTCGCTGTGTATCTGCTGCTGGGCGCTGTCGGCGCGCCGGTCTTCTCCGGCTTTCGCGGCGGCTTCGCGTCGCTGGCCGGCGTCACCGGCGGGTATCTCATCGGTTTTCTGCCCGCGGCGTGGCTCGTGGGGTTCGCTTCGGGCCGGTGGGGCCGGAAGCTTCCCGTGCTGGCGGCGGCGATGGCGGCCGGATTGCTGGTCGATTACGCGTTCGGTTCGGCGTGGTTCATGGTTGTGTATTTGCGCGGGACAGGTACGATCACGCTCTGGGCGGTGCTCGGCAAGTGCGTGATCCCGTTCCTCATCCCGGACGCGGTGAAGCTCGCGCTCGCGGCGCTGCTGGTGCGGGCGCTGCCGAAGGGAGGCGTGCCGGATGCTTTCTGACAAGGTGCTGGCGCAGCTGACGGCGCGGCAGGGGGAGTTCATCTCCGGGCAGGCGCTCGCCGACGCGCTCGGCGTGAGCCGCTCCGCCGTCTGGAAGGCTGTGGGACAGCTGACGGCGCGCGGCTTCGGCGTGGAGGCGGTGACGAACCGCGGCTACCGGCTGACGCACACGCCCGACGTCATCTCGGCGGAGCGCATCACAGCCTGTCTGAAGAACCGGGCGCTGCGGGTCGTCTACCTGCCGAGTGTGACCTCGACCAACGCCGTCCTGCGTGAAATG
>ONWP01000266.1 GCA_900321595.1 uncultured Eubacteriales bacterium | reverse complement strand
GTCTTCCCTGTGATGATCGAGCCGTCCTCCAGCTCGATCGCGGACGCCGGCGCGCCGGTCGCTTCCGCTTTTTCAAGCGCGGCGCGGACGCACCTGCGATCATCTGTCGTCACGCCGAGCTGATTCATCAGCAGCTCGATTCTGCCGACTACTGCGGGCTCCTCGAGACCCTGTTTGACAAGGCAGGCGCTCTCATAAAATCTGCGGATCACCTCCTGCCGGGAGGCTTCACAGGTCGCCTCATCATCCACGATGCAGAAGCCGGCCATATTGACGCCCATATCTGTGGGGGAGCGGTAGACGCTTTCCCCTGCGATCTTCGTCAGGATCGCGCTCAGGACCGGGAAGATCTCAACGTCCCGATTGTAATTGACGGTCGTTTTTCCGTAGGCCTCCAAATGGAACGGGTCGATCATGTTGACGTCGTTCAGGTCTGCCGTAGCCGCCTCATAAGCGACGTTGACCGGATGCTTCAGGGGCAGGTTCCAGATCGGGAAGGTCTCGAACTTTGCGTATCCGGCCTGATTGCCACGCTTGTATTCGTGATAGAGCTGGGAAAGGCAGGTTGCCATCTTTCCGCTGCCGGGGCCCGGCGCTGTGACAACGACAAGGGAGCGTGTCGTTTCGATGAAGTCATTTTTCCCGAAGCCTTCGTCGCTGACGATCAGTTTTACATTCGAAGGGTATTCCGGGATGATATAGTGTCTGTAAACGCGCATGCCGAGCTGTTCAAGCCGCTTCTGGAACTGCACGGCTGCAGCCTGTTCGGAGAAGTGCGTGATGCATACGCTGCCGACATAGAGCCCGAACGCGCGGAACGCGTCGATCAGCCGCAGACAGTCAACATCATAAGTGATGCCGAGGTCGCCGCGGCGTTTGTTCTTTTCGATGTCCTCAGCGCTGATAACGATCACGATTTCGGCGTCGTCACGCAGCTCATACAGCATGCGAACCTTGCTGTCCGGTTTGAAGCCGGGCAATACGCGGGAGGCGTGGAAATCGTCGAACAGCTTGCCGCCGAATTCCAAATACAGCTTGCCGCCGAAGCGGTCGATCCGTTGTTTGATATTCTCCGATTGCAGTTCAAGGTATTTGTCGTTGTCAAAGCCGATCCTGCCCATGTACAGCCCCCCAAAATCACAATTCCCGTTTATCATAACATCTTTTTGACGCATTGTCTATTGCAAAATCGAAAAAAGATAAAAATTCATTTAGTGTACAATGGAATCAACCTTGCGTCAAAACCTGCGCTGTGATAAGATTAAGCAGGTGGTGATCTGATTGAAACGATCTGATAAAAAGTTTGGCGGGTTTTGTCTGAAAAGCTTTCTCATGGTAACGTTCGCGGGAATTGTGAACGCGTTTGGCATCGTTATCTTCTTGTATCCGGTCAAGCTGTATGACAGCGGGATCTCCGGCGTCAGTATGCTTTTAGGGCAATTGACGCCCGCATATCTGCCTCTGTCTCTGTTTTTGATCGTGTTGAATCTGCCGCTGTTTCTGTATGGGCTGAAAAGGCAGGGCTGGTTATTTACGCTGTACTCGATCTGGGCGGTCGGGATCTACGCGATGACAGCGTGGCTCATCACGGACGTTCTGCCGATCGACGTACAGTTCACGTCGCCGCTGGCGGGTACAGATCTGCTTTTGTGCGCTCTATTCGGCGGTGTGATCTCCGGATTCGGAAGCGGGATCGCGATCCGCGCCGGCGGCGCGATGGACGGCGTCGAGGTGATGGCGATCATCTTCGCGAAGCGGCTCGGCATCACGGTCGGGACGTTTTGCATGGTATTCAACGTCCTGCTGTATATTGTCTGCGGCGTCATCTTTCGCAGCTGGACGCTTCCGCTGTATTCGGTGATCACGTACGGCGCCGCGCTGAAGACAGTCGACTTCGTTGTGGAAGGCTTTGACCGCGCGAAGGCGGCGATCATTGTAACGGAAGCGCCGGGGGAGCTGATCCGCGTTTTGTCGGAAACATTTGAGTGCGGCGTAACGCGGATGGACGCGCAGGGCGGATACAGCGGAACGAAGAAGACTGTCGTCTATTTCGTCGTCAATCGGTTCCAGATCGCACGTCTGAAAAGCATTGTACATGAGATCGATCCGAACGCGTATATTACGATCAACGAAGTCGTTGATGTGTTCTCCGGAAATCAGGAGCTGTAAAGCGAATCGCTTTTTACCTATTGGACGCAACGGCTGTGTGTAAAGTAAAATGCTTTTAATATAAACGCTTTAACCGGATCGGCTAAAGCGTTTTTGATTCAGCTTGTCTGTCTGATGATCTCTTGCAGAATCGTTTCATCTGCCGGACAAAAGGCGTAATCCGGAATCTCGTCAGGCGTGATCCATTTCATGTCGTTGTGTTCGAGCAGCTTCGGCTTCCCGTCGGTGATCGTAGCGTTAAAGAGCGTCAGGTGTACCGTCAGATCCGGGTAGGTATGGTCGACTTCCATAAAGACGTCCTGCGGCAGAACTGTGACGCCAAGCTCTTCACGGCATTCCCGTACCAACGCCTCGGCCGCGGTTTCTCCCGGCTCCAGTTTCCCGCCGACAAACTCCCACAGGAGCCCCCGCGTTTTATGCGCGGGTCTCTGACAGATCAGGAAACGGTCATCTTTTCGGATCAAAGCGGCGGCTACGTGTGTAACTCTATTGTCCATTATTCGATCCCGGATAGATCAAAGTCCGCAAGCCATGCCGCCGCTCTGTCGCAAACCGCACGCAGACAGTCTTCATCGAATGGTGATTTCAGTTCGGCAGTCTTCAGTAGATCCGTGAACGTTTTGCTCCCGCCCTGCTTTGTGTAGGTCATGTAGTGCAGCCAGGCGTTTTCGAAATCATCCTGCATCATCGCCCAGAATTCCAGCGCAACGGTTTGCGCGAGGCAGTAATCGATATAATAGAACGGATAAGAATAGATATGATGCTGCCGCTGCCAGCCTTCGCCGTCGCTGTAAAAGGGGATCTCGCCGTCAAGCTTCTGCCAGGGCATATAGACAGAAAGAAGCTGTTTCCACGCGTCGTGTCTCTGCCGCGGCGTCCAATCCGGGTTCTCATAAACAAGATGCTGAAAGTGATCGACCATCGTTCCGTACGGAATGAACGTCAAGGCGCCCGCCAGATGCGCGTATTTGAATTTCCGTGTATCCTCTCCAAAGAAAGATTCCGCCCAGGGCCACGCGAAAAACTCCATGGACATCGAGTGAACCTCGCAGCTTTCCATCGGCGGCCAGACGGTGCTGACGGGCACGCGGTCGATATTCATCCAAGCCGCGAACGCGTGGCCGGCTTCGTGCGTCACCGTTTCAACGTCGTCGCGGGTGCCGTTGAAGTTCGCGAAAATGAACGGCATGCGGTAGTCATAGATCGCGGTACAGTACCCGCCGCCCTGTTTGCCTTCGGTTGATAAGACGTCGAGGAGCTCTCCATCCAGCATTTCGCGGAAGAATCGGCTTGTTTCCGGCGAAAGGGCGTCATAAAAGGCTTTGCCTGATGCCAGGATCTCCTGCGCGGAACCAATCGGTTTTGCGTTGCCGCTGCGGAAGGTCAGCGCGTTATCCGCGAAGCTCATGGGATAAGTTTTGCCGAGTCTTTTTGCCTGTGTACGGTAGATCGAATCAGCAACCGGTACAAGATACTTGACGACCGCGGATCGAAATGCTTCCACATCTGATTTCGTGTAGCAGTTGCGCCCCATTCGGTCGTAGCCGAGCGGAACGTAATTATCGTACCCCAGCTTTTGTCCCATCGCGGTGCGCAGCTTTACGAGCCGGTCATACAGGTCGTCAAGCTCACTTTGATGCTCTTTATACCAGGTTCCTTCTGCTTTCCAGGCGGCAAGCCGCGTCGCGTCGTCTTCGCAGGATTTGAACGGCGCGATCTGCGCGATTGTGTAGGTTTTTCCTTCGAACGGGATCGCGGCGCTTGCGAGCAGTTTTTCATAAGCTTGCGTCAGATCATTTTCCTGCTGCATCTCCGGAATGATCGCGGGGGAAAAAGAGCGCAGTTCGATCTGCGCGTTGAGAAACATCACACTGCCGAATTCTTCCTCAAAACGCGCACGGTGCGGACTGTCCAGAAGGGCTTTTGTCCAGGCCTGTTCGTATTCCTGAAGCTCCGGGATCGTCATGTTGAAATAGTCGCATTCGGCTTCGTAAAACGCGTCGCGTGTGTCGATGGAATGCCGGATCTGCGCAAGCGTAGCCATTGTATCAAGATGTCGGGAAAGCTTGTCCTTTTTCAGGAATATATCGCGCGCTGTCTCGTAATCGGCAGCTTTCGCGAGCGCTGTTGTCAGATCGGAGAGCTGCTTGCGAAGCTGTTCCGCGTCAGGTCGCTCGTACCGCATTTGAGAAAACTTCATGGATAAACCTCCGTTTATGGAATGCATAGAGATTCTATCATACATAAGCCTGCAGGTCAAATAGATTTGACAATCGTTTATGAAAAGGGTAAAATAAACACAGCACAGCGAAAGGCGATGAGATTCTTCAGATGCAGCAAAACAGTGAGCGGTTTGTCCGGATGACGGAAACGCCGGTTCCGAAGCTGATTACAAAGCTTGCAGTGCCGACCATCATAAGTATGCTGGTTACTGCGATATACAATATGGCGGACACCTTCTTTGTCGGCCGGATCCCGGAGAACGCGACGCAGGCGACCGCCGCGGTCGGTCTTGTGTTTCCGCTGATGGCCGTGATCCAGGC
>ONWP01000392.1 GCA_900321595.1 uncultured Eubacteriales bacterium | reverse complement strand
GTCCGGCTGCGAATCCGCGGCCGCGCTGGCCAGCGGGTCGTGATGCAGTTCGGCGAGCTGCTCACGGACGGCGAGCTGGACTACAACAATATCCTTTTCTATCCCGACGGCTTTTCCCAGCGGGACGTGTACGTCTGCGAAGGCGAAGAGGAGGAGGTCTTCGAGCCGCCGTTTACCTATCACGGCTTTCGCTATTGTCTGGTGTCGGGGATCGACGAGGCGCAGGCGACGCCGGAGCTGCTGACCTTTATCGTCTGTTCCTCCGCTGCAAGGGCGGGCGGCTTTATCTGCTCTGACGAGACCGCGAACGCGATCTGCGCGATGTGCGACGCGTCCGACCGCTCGAATTTTTACAATTTCCCCACCGACTGCCCGCACCGGGAAAAGGTCGGCTGGACCGGCGACGCCGCGCTCTCCGCCGAGCACATGCTCATGACGCTGAACGTGGGCGCGAGCTTTCGGGAGTGGATGCGCAGCGTCCGGGCGGCGCAGCGGGCAACCGGCGAGCTGCCGGGGATGGTTCCCGCCTGCGACTGGCCGTATCAATGGGGAGACGGCCCGGTCTGGGATTCCGCGCTGATCGTCATCCCCTATTTCACATACAAGTATACCGGCGACCGGGCGATCCTGGAGGAAAACGCCGCGGCGATTGGAAAATATCTGCGTTACGCGGCAGGCAGACGCAGCGAGGACGGGCTGATCGCGTACGGACTGGGCGACTGGTGTCCCATCGGCGGTCAGGTCAAGCCCTCTGTCGCGTTCACGAGCAGCGTTGCCCTGCTCGACTGCGCGCAAAAGGCCGCGTTCATCTTTGACGTACTTGAAGATGAGAAGGAGAAAGCGTTCGCACTGCGGCTCCGGGACGAGCTGCGCAAAGCCGTCCGGGCGCGTCTTATCGACAAAGAGACCTGCGCCGCGGACACCGACTGTCAGACGAGTCAGGCGATGGCGCTGTATTACGGCGTTTTTGACGAGGCGGAAAGAGAAAAGGCGGCCGCGCGCCTGATCCGGATGATCCGCGAAAACGGCGAGTTCCTCGACACGGGGATTCTCGGGGCGCGCGTCATCTTCCATGTGCTCACCGACGCGGGCGAAAGCGATCTCGCGTGGAAAATGATCACCCGAAGAGAGTTTCCCTCCTACGGCGCGCTGATCGGCTTCGGCGAGACCACGCTCCCGGAGTTCTTCCGGCGCCCCGGAGAGGGATACTACTCCCATAACCATCATATGTACGGAGACGTTAAGAACTGGTTCATCGCAACGGTTGCCGGCCTTCGTTACAACCCGGACGGAACAGACTGCAGGCGCGTGCTGGTGAAGCCGGCGTTCATCAAAGCCCTTTCCTTTGCCGAAGCGTCCTACGATTCGCCGGCGGGAGAGATCTTTGTGCGGTGGGAGCGAACGGACGACGGCGTCGGGCTGCGTGTGCGCGTCGCGGACGGGATCACGGCGGAGGTCGTTCTGCCGGACGGCGCGCGATTTACGCACACCGGGGACGGCGTTTATTCATACCGACCCGCGCGGCGGGACGGGATCAGCGAAACCGCGCGTCGCTTGCAATCATCATGGGGCGAGAGGAAACAGAAATGAAAGAGCTGCCCATGCGAAGCGTCGTCAATCTGCGTGATTTCGGCGGTACGCGGACGAAGGACGGAAAAATAATCAGAAGCGGCCTGTTTCTGCGCAGCGCCGCCCTCAACCGGCTGTCGAAAAAGGACGCTTCGGCGCTTCGGGACGCATACGGTCTGCGCACCGTGATCGATCTGCGAACGCAGACCGAACGGGAGCAGAAGCCGGACGCCGCGATCCCCGGCGTGGAAACGAGAAGCATCCCGATCTTTTCGGAGGCCGAAATGGGCGTCACCCATGAAAAGGAGATCGACCGCCGGCAGCTGTTGTCCATGCTGCCGGATCTCAAGGAGCTGTACGTCAGAATGGTGACGGATCCGGCCTGCGTCGATCAGCTCCGGATGATCTTCCGGCTGATCACGGAGCCGCGCAACGGCGCGATCCTGTGGCACTGCACGGCCGGCAAGGATCGCTGCGGGATCGTCTCGGCGCTGCTGCTGCGTCTGCTGGACGTGCCGCAGGATACAATCGAGGACGACTACCTTGCCACAAACGACGCGCTGAAGCGCACGGCGGACCGCTATTACGCGCTGGTCCTGCTGATGACGCGGGACCGGAAAGCGGCCCGGCGGGTGCGCGAGCTGTACCGGGCGGACGAATGCTGTCTGCGGGCGGCGTTCGAGGCGATCGACGCGCGGTACGGCTGCACGGAAACGTTCCTGCGCGAACAGCTGGAGCTGACCGACGCGCGGATCCGCGCGCTGCGGGAACGCGCCCTGAATAACGGAAATGAAAGCCCCTCGATCCGCTGACGGACCGACGCGGCGCGAAGGAGAACGAAAGATGAGACATACGACGATCATCACGTCGCAGCCGCAGCGCAGCGGACGCGACTCCATCCCGGACGGAGCGATCACGGGCAACGGCGACCTCGCCGTCATCCTCGGAAACAGCCCGGACGGTCTGCGGATCTTCCTGTCCAAGACGGACGTCTGGCACGCGGTCGAAAAGGAATCCGACGGCGGTCTGCACCCGGTGGGCTACGTCGATCTCCCCGTCCCGCGGGAGCTGTACGCGAACTACCGCGCGGAGCAGGATATGGACGCGGGCGTGATCCGGTGCGACTTCGCCGACGGCGCGCGGAAGCTGCATCTGGAGCTGCGCGTCGCGCCGGACGAGAACACGGTGCTGCTCGAAGCCGACGGCTTCGCGCTCGAGCCCGCGCTGCACGCCTACGACCTCGGCGAGACCGCCGGGCGAAACGGCAGCGCCGATGAAAACGGTATCCGCGTCGTATCCCGCAGCTTCGACGAACCCGGCTGCCTCTACGAGACGCACGTGTTCGCCGCCTGCCGGCTTCTGGACGAAGCGCGCGCCTGCGTCTTCGTCGCGACCAACCACGGCGGCCCGGTGCCGAAGAAGGCGGTCCTTGACAGAGCCGCCGAAATGACGCCCGAACGGTTCGACGCGCTGAAGTCGTCGCACGCGGGATTCTGGCGGGATTTCTGGAGCAGATCGCGCTTTCACGTATCCGATCCGGACCTGGAAACCATGTGGTACGCGTCGCAGTATTTTCTCGCGGTCAGCGCGCGGAACAAGGGCTTCCCGCCGGGGCTCTACGCCAATTTCGTCACGGTGGAGCGCCCGGGCTGGCACAGCGACTACCACCTGAACTACAACTATCAGGCGCCGTTTTACGCGGCGTGCGCCTCCAATCACCCGGAGCTGACGGACTGCTACCTTGCCCCGCTGGAGCAGTTCGTTCCCCGCGGCAGGACCTTTGCCGCGCGGTACGGCTGCGGCGGCGTCCTCTTCCCCTGCGGGATCGCGCCGGGAGGCTATATGACCGAGTATATCCCGGGCATCCGCTACGCGTTCGAGCGCCCCTTCATGGGACAGAAAAACGACGCGCTCCACGCCGCGGATATCGCCGTGTTCCGATGGAACGCGACGCGCGACAAAGACTACGCGCGGGATCACGCGTACCCCTATCTCCGGGAGTGCCTGGACTTTTTCACCGACTACGCGGTTCGGGAGGCGGACGGCACATATTCGATCCCGGACGACGCGATCCACGAGGTGCCGTACTATCTGGACGGCTTCGATGAGAAGGACTATCCGGAGATCCACGACAAAAACAACGTTCTGACGCTCGGACTCCTTCGCTTGTGCATACCGGCGGCCGTCGACATGGCCCGCACGCTGGGCGTGGACGAAGACCGGTGCGCCGTATGGCAGACGCTGCTGGATGGTCTGCCCGAATTCCCCACGTTCATGCGCCGGGGAAAGCGGGTGTACCGCTACACGCAAAAGGGACAGAAATGGGTCCGGGGCAACGACGTGGGACAGCAGCACATCTACCCCTGCGGCTGCGTCGGGCTGTCGTCGCCCCCGCAGGATCTGGCGATCGCGATGAACACGGTGAAGCAGCGGCTGTACGGCTTCCTCGACGGCAACGCCGTATCGTCGTTTTACGCCATCGCCGCCCGGATCGGCTTCGACCCGGCGTTTATGATCGACCGGCTGCGGAAATGGAACAAACAGACGACGCTTGCGAACCTGCTGCACGACATGCCCGGCGGCGGGCTCGAATACTGCGTCGTCAACGCGCTGGCGCTCAACGAAATGGCGCTGCAGAGCCATCAGGGGATCGTGCGCATCTTCCCGAACTGGGACGTCCGTCTCGACTGCGAATACGAAAACCTGCGCGCGGACGGCGCGTTCCTCGTCTCGGCGAAGATCCGAAACGGCAAAGTCGCCGGCGCTTCGATCACCGCCGAAAAGGGCGGAACACTGCGCGTCGCGTACCCCGCGCGCGCGATCGACGTGACCGTGAACGGCGAACCGGCGGCGCTCACCGCGGAGGATCTCGAACGGGGGATCGAAACGGTGCCAGGCGACGTGATCGCGATCCGCGCGAATGCGGACAATGACTGAAAAAGGAAAACGCTTTGCAAGAAAAAATGCGTCGCCGCGCCCGCCGGACTCGGTTTCTGCGGCGGGGATCTGCGCCCTCGAATCCGCCCTGAATATGCAGAGCCGGAACCGCGCGTCCCGGCTCTTATTCTGCCGATGTGCGCGGACATTTTTCTGTTTTGAGCCGTTTTCTATTGCGCCGCGTACGCGAATCTGCTATTATAAAAACAGCGTCGGCGGCTCCGCCGATCATCCGGAAACGCAAAAAAGAGCTGACGTCCCCGCAGACGACAGCGGATCATATGAGAGGAGCAACAGTCATGGAAAACGTCCCGAACTATACGCCGGAGGAGTTGAACAGGCTTCTGGAAAAAGCCCAAAGAGAAGCGCAGGCAGCGCTGGACAGATTGTCGCCGGAGGAACGCGCGCAAGCCGAGCGCCGTGCGAAGGAAATGATCGAAGCGGACGCGAAGGAACGACAGAAGCTGATCGACGAGGCAGCGGCGGTCGCAGCCGGCGCGCAGCCGGCGAAAGCGCCGCGCTTCTGCGCGAGCTGCGGCGCCCCGGCAGGCAGCGGCAAATTCTGCGCGTACTGCGGAAGTCCGCTCGAACGCGGGCAATAAGCAGCGCGGCGGGCAGACGCCGGCGGCGCTGTTCCGCGTCAAGGACCGCAGCGCGATCACCATGCTGTGTCTGACCTACAAAGAACACAGAAAATGGGAGGAGTAAACCGCAATGCAGCAGATCACATTACCCGCTGATATCCAGCACATCGGCGAGGCGACCGCCTTTGTGTATGAAATGCTTGATAAATCCGGCTGCCCGCAGCGCACGCGGACGCAGATCGACGTGGCGCTCGACGAGCTTCTGAGCAACGTGGCGCGCTACGCCTACCCGCCGAAAACGGGCAATTTCACGATCGGCGTGGAGATCCTCGCCGATCCGCGCCGCGCGGTGATCACACTGACGGATCAGGGCGTGCCCTACGATCCGCTGAAAAAACCGGATCCCGACGTGACGCTGTCCGCGCAGGACCGCCAGATCGGCGGACTGGGGATCTATATCGTCAAGAAAACCATGGACGCGGTGACCTATGACTATCTGAACGG
>ONWP01000264.1 GCA_900321595.1 uncultured Eubacteriales bacterium | reverse complement strand
CCCGGCGGCGGCGAGGAGAACCCCGGCGGCGGCGAGGAGAACCCCGGCGGCGGTGAGGAGAATCCCGGCGGCGGCGAAGAGAACCCCGGCGGCGGCGAGGACGTTGGCGGCGGCGAAGAAGGCGGCGGCGAAGAATAATTGCCGAACCCATACCGCATATAACGACAGACCGGGAGCGTCGCTCCCGGCCTGTTTTAACGTGTTGTTTCGTTTCGTTTATTTCGGCTCGATCAGCATCGCGTTCAGATCAACGCCGCCTTTGATGCCCTTGACCGTGCCGTTGTCCGTGTACTGCCATATGTCGAACCGGTAATAGAGATCCGGCGTCACGTTATACTGCGCGAACCAGGTGTAACGATCCGCCAGCTTGCTCAGGTCGTACCGCTCGTAGGCGTCCGTCAGATTGTAATAAACGCCGGCCTGATAGCCGTACTGCTCCATCCGGCGGCAGAACGTCGTCGCGCAGACGGTCAGCTGCTGCACGGATACGTCGTCGGTGCGCATGCCGTCGCCGTAGTTTTCCCAGTCGTACATGACCGGCAGATCCATCTCATACCCGCTGATGATCCGCAGCAGAAAGTCCGCCTCTTCCTTTGCTTCCACGGCCGTGAGCGCCTGACTGTAAAAGTACACGCCGACCTGCAGACCGGCCTTGCGCGCCTTTTTGATGTTGGTCCTGAAATTCTCGTCCTCCACCATCACGCCCGCGGCGCCGTAGCCCCGGAAGCCGGCGCGGATATACGCGAACCGGATCCCGTCCTGATACACGGCCTGCCAGTCGATGTCGCCCTGGAATTCGGAAACGTCCACACCGATCGCACAGGGTTTTCCGTCGTACGTCATGCGCCCGTCGGAGCCCTTCTTGAAAAGCGATTTGTCAAATATGCTTTTTTCCACATCGGAATAGACGGGCACGCCGTCCTCGACGGAATAATCCACCGGCTCGTACGTTTCATACTCAAAATCCAGATCTTTGACGCCGCTGCGCGTGTGAAGGATGATCGCCGCGCACGCCGCGATGAGCAGCGCGAGCACAATGAGCAGGATCACAGTCGTGCTTGTCTTGCCGGATTTTGTCTTTTTTTGCTTATTCGCCATTTTCCCACCTCGTGAAAATGATACCTGAATCATACTATAATTTCGGCCGCATTGCAATCTTTTTCCGGTTTTTTCCGTTTTACAGCCGATTGTTTCCGCCGTTCGCGCGCGCGTCGCGTTCCGCAGTCGTCACAATCCTGTAATATCGGCGAAAAATCAGGAAATTCGATTTGACAAGCATTGATTTATCGGCTATAATTGCTTGGTAAGATAGATTATTGTGTGCTTTTCGGGGAGGGATCACCGTGCAAAAAAAGAAGTTGACCGTCGTTCTGATCGTGCTGGCGGTGGTATTGGTCTTCGCTGTGCTGGTCTTCAGCGGCGTGATCAAGCTGCCGAAGCGCGCCGCGATCGTGGAGACCCAGTCCGGGATCGCCGCGCAGAATGAACCGGCTCCCGATTCGGAAAATGATTATGCCGCGGCGGCTTCGTCCTCCGCGGACAGCGATCTGCCGTATCTGGCGACTACGGTGGACGGCATTTACTATACGGCTGGCGCGGACGGCAAAGTCGCGTTCTTCAAGTACGCCTCCGGCGTGTTCTCGCCTGTGAAGGCGACGGGCACCTACCACATCACGGTCAGTCTGAGCGAATCCGACGTGTCCTGCGACGTTTCCTACTACAAGGACGGCGACCGGGTGACCGGCGTCGGCGTGTACACCGCGTCCTCTGAGAGCTATGTCACCGAGCCCTACGGCTTCTTCCAGCTGATGAACTTCGGTTCCGGCGACGAGAGCGCGGACAGCGACGGACTGGTGCTCCTGGTGGATACCACGAGCGCGGATCTGTACTATCAGACGAAGACCTATGAGGAGCAGTTCATCTATTATCCGTCTGACAACGAAACGTACCGGATCCTCAGCGAGGCGAACCGGACGGTCGGCCTTGACGGCGCGAAGCGCAAGGACTACGCCGTCGTCACGACCGAGATGATCGAAAACGCCGGCGCGCACTATCTGTTCCTCTCCGGCCGTCACTATATGGAGGACGAACCGACCTGGGATCTGATGCGTTCGGGCGGCAGCGGCAACAATGTGGATAACATCAGGATCGGCGAGCATGTCGTCGGATTCTACGGCGGCTATAACGCCGGGAAGAACATCCGCTTCCTCGGCGTCAACGACGCGCAGGGCGTGTCCCTCTATGAGTACCGCGTCTCCGCCGACGAGGTCAATGAGATCGCGAAGCTCGAGGGCGCCGCGCCTGACCGCGTATTGGTCTGCGGCCACTGGGCCTATGCCGGCGGGCTGGTCGTGGATATCCTCACCGGCGAGCAGAAAAAGCTGGATCTCCCGGAGGGCTGCGACGCGGATATGTTCGCCTGCGACGGCGTTTCCGCCGCGCTGCGCGGCTATGTGAACGGGCTGCCCGTTCTGGTCACGTTCAACCTGAAGGACGGCAGTCTTACGACGAATCTGTCGCACGCGGATCTGGCGAACGGCGTCAATATGCACTATATGACGACCGGTCAGCTCATGGTCACCATTGCGAAAGACAAGGGCTATACAGCCTATCAATTCGGTTAAAGCAAACAAAACGGCCTCGCGCGTTTTGGCGGGGTCGTTTTCAGAACCAGGACACATTATCGCGGATCGCATCCGTGACAGGGAGGATAAAGGGAGGATCTATGAGACGTCGCGTCATTCTCAGTCTGATATGCATCCTGAGTATGCTGTTTATATTCGCGGTTCCCTCGTTTGCGGAGCCGGTCAGCGGAGATCCGGAACCGGAGCCTCCGGCGACGCAGCCCCCGGTGACGGCAGCGCCGGAGACGACAACGACGCCCGCGACGACGGTGGACGCAAGCGTGCCGCGTTTTATGGTCACGTCCTTCAAGGTTGAGGGCGGCGCGCTCGCGCCTGAAAAAAAGACCCTGCTTACCGTGGAGCTGAAGAATATGAGCTCCACCAAGCCGATCCGGAATATCAAGCTGGCGGTGACCGATGAGACCGGCGGCATCGCGGCCGAGGGCACGGGCACCCAGTTCGTGCAGGCGGTCAATCCCAACGGCGTCTACACCTGGACCGTCAACATTACGGCGTCCAAATCCGCGCCGATGGGGGAGCATCATCTGATCGTCTCCAGCGAGTACGAGGATCCCTATTATACGGTCTATAAAGGCTCGGATACGCTCAGCGTCAACGTCACGGACGTGCCGCTGCTGTCCTTTGAAGGGATGATGCTGCCGCAGACGCTGTCCGCCGGCTCCATGGACGCCTTTACCGTTAAGATCGTCAATACGGGCAAGGCGGTCGTGCGCAATGTGCGCATCGAGCTGGACGTGCCCGGCGTGAACACCGGCGGCGCTGTCTTCGTGGGCGAGATCCCCGCGGGCGAGCAGCGGCAGGCGCAGGTGAATCTGCGCATCGACGGCGAGCCCGGCGCGGTGCAGGGATGCTGTCAGCTGATCTATGAGGACGAATTCGGCAAGGGCTACGCGCTCAAGCAGGATATGCGCGCGCAGATCGTCGCCGCGGAGGAATCGACCGGCGTGATCAGCGCACAGTCGGCAGGTCAGAAATCCAGCGTTCTCTGGATGGTCCTGTACGGCGTTTTATGTGTGCTGATCGGCGGCGCGGTGGGTTTTGTCCTGCGGATGTATCTGGTTGAAAAGAAATCGCACAAGGACGAAGCGGCGCTTTAATCATCAGCGGATTGACCGGAAGACCGCCGCGGCGCGACCGTTTCTCCGGCGCAGGTTGTCTGACAAATCTTTCGAACGAGGTGTTTCTCCATGCCCAGCATTCCCGGAAAGCTTTTTTCTGAAATCGCCCGTGCCGCGGGCAACGTCAACCCCATAACCGTTGAGAAGAAAAAGAAAAACGTCGTCAAGGATCTGCGCTCTATGGAGCCGCTTTTCCCGCATTACATCGCGCCGGCCGGCTATACCTACCGGAAGATCGATGTGGACGGCGTGCCGACGGAGGTCTTTTCGAAAAAGGAGAATCCCAGCGATAAAGTGGTGCTGGTTCTGCACGGCGGCGCGTACATCTCCCGCATGATGTTCTATTACCGGCTGCTCAACAAGCGCTACAGCGTGGCGTCCGGCGGCGGCACGGTGGTACAGTTCGACTATCGCTGCGCGCCGGAATACACGTATCCGGCCGCGCTTG
Organism: uncultured Eubacteriales bacterium; assembly: GCA_900321595.1. GTDB lineage: Bacteria > Bacillota > Clostridia > Oscillospirales > Acutalibacteraceae > UBA1081. The sequence continues at coordinate 577 of ONWP01000264.1, read as the reverse complement.
AGGACACGCTCAAGGTCTGGGATTGGCTGATGGCGCAGGGCTATAAGCCGGAGAACATCGTTACGACGGCGGACAGCGCCGGCGGAAATCTGACGATGCAGCTGCTCATGTCGCTGCATGACGCGGGCAGACCGATGCCGCGCGCCTGCATCATGATGTCGCCGTGGATCGATATGACCGCGTCCGGCCCGTCCTATGTGTACAATTACAAGGTCGACCCGGTCTTCGGCATTCGCGGAAAAACGCCGACGCAGGATGAGGTGCGGACGCTGCTTGCCAAGAGCGAACTCTATATGTGGTTCGGCGACCACGACCGGACAGATCCGTATATTTCCCCGGCGCTTGCCGAGTATGACGGCACCTATCCGCCGATCCTCGTCACCGTCGGCGGCAACGAGATGCTGCTCAGCGAGGCGGAAACGCTGGTGAGCAAGTTCAAACAGGCCGGCGTCGAAGCCACACTCTACGTGGGCGAAGGCATGTTCCACGCGTTCGGCGTGTATCAGATCTTTCCCGAAGCCCGCCAGGTCCTGCGCGTCTGCGACGCGTTCATCCGCGAGAAGCTGTTCGGTTGATT
>ONWP01000261.1 GCA_900321595.1 uncultured Eubacteriales bacterium | reverse complement strand
GACAGCCGCGCCCGCAGAAACGACGACCGCGGCGTCCAATTCAAAACAGCGGACGGAAACGACGACCGCGCAGAAGACGGAGCCAGCGGCCGCGAACGGTTATCTGGAGCCGTCAGACCGTGAGCTTGCCGCCCTCGGGAACGACTTTTACGCGTATCAGCTGCTCGACACGCTGAACCGGACGTTCCTCCTGTACGACCGAAACGACCCGTCGCACATCCTGATCGACTTCGATCCCGCGAACGCGGACGCCGAGGCGCGTATGTTCACGTACCACGTCTGCCCGCTGTACGCGTTCCTGTTCGGCGAACCGGACACGGTCGAGGTCGATGACATCGATCCCATCTTCGGCGGCCGCTGTGTCGCGTACGACGCGGAAAAGCTCAATTTCGTCGCGGAAAACGTGCTGAACGCGAAGCCGCTCGACTTCACGAGGATGACCGCGGACAGCATCAACGGGACGTTCGTCCGGTATGAGAACGGCGTCGTCTGCGCCGGCGTCTATCCCTTCGGCGCGACCGACGGGATCACCGCGCGCGTCGCGGGCCGCGAACGTCTCGCCGACGGCAGCTTCCGCTTCACGATCGAGTATGAGTCCTGGAGTTCAGGCGAGGATCCCGCCCCTGTGGACGGCACGGGCGAGCTGATCGCCGCGCTCAAAAGCACGGACGGCACGTCCTACTGGTCGATCCTGTCGTACAAGGCCGATCTGCGCGTGCGGTAACGGAAATCGAAGCGCAAAGGCGGCGCGTCTGCGCCGCCCTTTGTTTTTGCCGTCAGATCGCGCGCCGAAGGCGCTGTCCCGCCGCCGGTCAGGATGCGTAATATCCGGTGACGTAGATCTCATACATTTCAAACGGCTCGTAACAATCAAGCTTGCTGCTGCCGGTCGCACCGGTCGCGATTGAATCAACAACCCCGTTGCTGTAATCGCAAAGACTGCCGTGAGCATCAAAGAACAAACATTGAATAAAAACGTTCTCCGCCGCCCCGGAACCGTGATTCGTGAGATCCAAATTGACGCCGGAATCATAATCGTCTGTATAGGGCGCAGCCTTGACGGTCAAATCCGGCACGATGTCTTTCCACCAAGAAGGCGGATCGGAGTACTCCGGCTCGAGTTCAATGGAAGCGACAGAACTCAGATCGAGCCACAAAACACTTACCATCGTCGAACAGCCCGCACCGAGTCCTACGACCCATCCGGCGCGTTTGTCTTCGCCGACAAACGCGCCGGCCGCGTTCTTCGCGCGCACGGTCAGGTTGATACTAATATCCTTGTCGGTCTTATTTGTGATGACGACATATACATTGGTTCTGCTGTCGCCGTTTTCGATATAGAAGGCGTAGTCCGCGGTGTCGTCGGACCAGTGCTGTGCGTTCCGCAGCTCTGCTGCGGGCTTGTTGATCCGATCCGTCCAATCAACAGCGGCAGCCGTCACCGCTGTCGGCGCGGCGGCCGGCGCGTCGTTTTCCGCTTCACGCGGCGTCTGACGCGAAGAGAGCCGCGGCACGACCAGCGCGGCGATCACGACGATCAGTACGACGCCGACGACCGACAGAATAATCGGCAGTCTGTTTTTCGCTTTCGGCGGTTTCTGCGGCGCGGGTGTCTTCATCGGTTCAGCCTGCGCTGTCGGCATTGCCGCTTTCCATGGATCAAACGCGGGCGTCGCAGATGTCGCGGCCGGCGCTGTCGGCATCGCCGCTTTCCACGGGTCGGACGCGGACGTCGCAGATGTCGCGGCCGGCGCGGCTGCCTGCGTCGCTGCCCACGGGTCGGACGCCGCCGGCTTCGGCGCATCAAAGGGCGCCGGCGCGGGGCGCGCGCCTTCGATCGGCTGCGCGGGGTCAAACGCGCCCGGCTGCGTCTGTCCGGCAGGGCTCGGCGGCACATACGTCCACGGCTCGCTGAACTGGTCCGCGTTCAGGTACATGGTGTCGGGCTTTTCCCGCCCGCACCAGGCGCAGAACTTCGATTCGTCCGGATTCTCCCTGCCGCAGTACGGACATTTCGCCATGGAACGCATCTCCTTTCGATCATTTTTTATTATATTGAAAATCCGATGGTATGTCAATCCGTTTCCGACAGAACAGCGGCGTGCCCGGCTGTCCGCGCGTACGGATAAAAGACGCGACTCCCTCCCGGAAGCCGCAACAGCCGAGACTCACCATTTCAAGTGAATCTCGGCTTTCTTGAAGCTGTTTTTTTACAGCCCCGTTTTGTTTTCGAAGCCGTTTACGAGAATGAAGACTCCGCGCGCAGGAAGAGCTTGACGTGATCGTAATCAGCCTTCTCGTCGGCGTTGTTGTAGTTCGTCTGCGTCCCGGTCTCGCCCGGCTTGATCCCGTACGCGTCGCCGACCTGGATATGCTCGAGTTCGACAAACGAGACGTATTCGTCGTTCGCGTCGTAGCAGAGCGCGAGCGCGAAAATGTTCTGCGTACCGACCGTGCCGTTATTCGTCACGGACACGCTGACCTGCTTCTTGCCGTCGAGCTCGACGACCTCGGCCTCGCCGACAAGGCTCGCGAGCACGTCCTGATAGCTGCTCTTCGCAGGCGCCGTCTCCAGCACATAGGAGATCTTCGCGTCCTTCGGCGGCGGCGGATATTTGGAGAACTGAAGTACGATGAAGGAGGTCTGGCCGGGGCCAAGGACCTCGATCCGCTCGTTCACTTTGCCGTTGCCGCAGATGAAGTTGCCGTCCTTGTCCCTGCAGACGGATCTGCTGTCGACCGAGATCGCCTCGTCGCTGACGTTCTTCACAACGAGGATATAGTTGATCCAGTTGTGACTCTCGTTGTAGTCGAAGATCTCCTCGACGACCTCGAGAGAATCGGGGACCACGGGCTCATCCGGGAACGCGGTCGTGGTCTCGCCGGGTTCGGCTTCGCCGCCCTCGACGGGCTCGGCGTCGGGCTGAGAAGCGTCGGGCGCGGAGGCGTCAGCCTTCACGGCGGTGGTCGCGGCGTCGGCGCCGGTGGCGTCCTCAGTCTCGTCCTTGCCGCCGCACCCTGCCAGCGCGAAAACGGAGACGAGCATCAGGATCGCGAGCAGTACGGAAATTGCTTTTTTCATCTCATAAACTCCTTTCTTTTTTGTAATTACAGAATAGCAAAAACGCGGCCGCCTTGTCAAGCGCCGCGCTATTTACAATATTGTAATTCTTTTCCGGAAAACCCGTCACTCCAGCTCGAACGCGCCGGTGTACAGGCTGTAGTACTGTCCCTTCTGCGCCAGAAGCTCCTCGTGGGTGCCGCGCTCGATGATGCGTCCGTGGTCGAGCACGATGATCACGTCGGAATTCTTGACCGTGGAGAGCCGGTGCGCGATGACGAAGACCGTCCGCCCCTTCATCAGCGCGTCCATGCCCCGCTGGACGATGGCCTCGGTCCTGGTATCGATGGAGCTGGTGGCCTCGTCCATGATCATGACGGGCGGGTCGGCGACGGCGGCTCTGGCGATGGACAGCAGCTGCCGCTGGCCCTGCGACAAATTCGCGCCGTTGCCGGTCAGCACCGTGTCGTAGCCGTCCGGCAGCCGGGTGATAAAGTCGTCCGCGCCGGCCAGACGCGCCGCCGCGACGCACTCGTCGTCCGTGGCGTCCAGCTTGCCGTAGCGGATGTTCTCCATGACCGTGCCGGTGAACAGGTTCACATCCTGCAGCACGATGCCCAGCGAATGCCGCAGATCGGCCTTGCGGATCTTGTTGATATTGATGCCGTCGTAGCGGATCTTGCCGTCGGCGATATCGTAGAAGCGGTTGATCAGATTCGTGATCGTGGTCTTGCCCGCGCCGGTCGCGCCGACGAAGGCGACCTTCTGGCCGGGCTTGGCGTACAGGCTCACGCCGTGCAGGACCGGCTTGCCCGGTTCATAGGCGAAGTCCACGTCGAACATGCGCACGTCGCCCTCGAGCTTCGTATAGGTCACGGTGCCGTCGCCGTGCGGATGCTCCCAGGCCCACAGCCCGGTGTGCTTCTCACAGGGGACGAGCTGTCCGTCCTTCTCCACCGCGTTGACGAGAGAGACGTAGCCCTCGTCCTGCTCGGGCGGCTCATCCATCAGGTCGAAGATGCGCTGCGCGCCCGCGAGGCCCATGATCAGCGAGTTCACCTGATGAGAGACCTGGCTGATCGCGCCGACGAACTGCTTCGTCATGTTGAGGAACGGGATCAGGATGCTCACGCCGAAGAGCTTGCCGGAGATGCTCAGGGAGGGCGCCTTCACGGCGATCAGCACGCCGCCGGCCAGCGCCACGACCACGTAGAGGATGTTGCCGATGTTGCCCAGCACGGGGCCCAGAATGTTCGCGTAGGTGTGGGCGATGCGCGACTCGTTGTACAGCTTGTCGTTGAGCCGGTCGAAGTCGGCGATGGCCGCGTCCTCATGGCTGAAGACCTTGACGACCTTCTGGCCGTTCATCAGCTCCTCGGCGAAGCCCTCGACCTTTCCCAGGGCGGTCTGCTGGCCGAAGAAATGCCGCGAAGAGACCGCGCCGAACCGCGTGGTGACAAAGTACATCGCCGCGCAGCCGAGCACCACGACCAGCGTCATCCAGACGCTGAACCAGAGCATCACGCCCAGCAGCGCCGTCACCGTGATGGCGCTCGCGAACATCTGCGGCATCGCCTGCGAGATCATCTGGCGCAGCGAGTCGATGTCGTTCGTGTAGCGGCTCATGATATCGCCGTGGTCGTTGACGTCAAAATACTTGATGGGCAGACGCTGCATCACGCGGAACATCTCCACGCGCAGCTTCTTGAGCGTGCCCTGGGTGATGATCGCGCCGATCTGGTTGAAGGCGACGCTCGCCGTGATCGACACGGCGTACATCGCCACGAGCACCAGCACGTTCTTCACCACGTCCGGCCGGACCTCGGCCCAGGCAGCGTTACCCCGGAGCGCGTCCTCGATCAGGGCGATCACGCGCTGCATGAAGATCGACGGCATCGCGCTGACCGCGGAGCTGATCAGGATCCCGACGAGCACCATCGGCACCAGCACGGGATAGAACCGGAACACGGTGCGGATGACGCGCTTTGCCGTGCCCTTGCGGATCGGGGGGCGTCCCTTGCCCATCGGTTTTTTATCAGACATCGTCATCACCCGCCTTGTTCTGGGAAATGTAGATATCCCGGTAGATCTCGTTGTTCGCCAGCAGCTCCCTGTGCGAGCCGATCGCGTTGATGCGGCCGCCGTCCATGACGATAATGCGGTCCGCGTCCTCGACCGAGGCCGTCCGCTGGGCGATGATGATCTTCGTCGTCTCGGGGATGTACTCGCGCATGGCCTTGCGGATCCTGGCGTCCGTGTGGGTGTCCACGGCGCTGGTGGAGTCGTCCAGGATCAGCACCTTCGGACGCTTCAGAAGGGCCCGGGCGATGCAGAGCCT
>ONWP01000259.1 GCA_900321595.1 uncultured Eubacteriales bacterium | reverse complement strand
TGTCCGTTTTCGGGATTGTGTATCTTGTGGTAGTTGAGCAGCCAGTTGAAGCCCAAGTGCTTTCGGTAAATATTGTCAACGTCTTCAAGGTAGCTGTGCCCGTCGGCGGCCGTCGCGGGAACGGTCTTGTCAAGCACTGCGATATAGAGCTGTGAGGCAGGCATAATTAACCAGAGGATGAACAGCAGGGCGACCAGGATCAGCACTGCCGACACCGCAATGATAAAATATTTCAGGCCTCGTTTCGTGTTCATGTGTCCTCCTCGGCGTTCTCGTCGTCATTCTGAACGGTAAAGCCTTCGTCCTTAATCTCGATCAGTTCCATGCCGCACTCCATAAAGGCGTGTACGACGTCCGGATCGAATTCCGTACCGCTGTGCTCCATGATATAGGTGATGGCGCGTTCGTAGCTCCACTTATCCTTGTAGCTGCGTTTTGAAACGAGCGCGTCGAAAACGTCCGCGATCTTGACGATCCTCGCGTAGATGCTGATGTCCTCGCCGGCCTTGCCGAGATACCCGGAGCCGTCCCAGTTTTCGTGGTGCTCGAGAACGATATCTCTCGCGATGTCGAAGAAGCGGCCCTTCACGCCGGAGAGGATGTTGTAGCCCGTGATGACGTGCTGCCGCAGGATGCGCAGTTCGTCACCGGTCAGAGGCGTCTGCTTGTCTAAGATCTCCGACGGGACCGTGATCTTGCCGACGTCGTGCAGGATCGCGGCGGTGCCGATGAGCTCCGCTTCGTCCTCGAAGCCCATGTGCGCGGCGATGACCTGCGTCATGCGTGAAACGGTGACGAGGTGATTCTCGGTGCCGTAGCAGCGGGACTCCGCGAGCGACGCGAGATTCATGTAGATATTTTCAATATTCTCCGTCGTCTCAAGGCTGCGGTGGAAGCGGTTGAAGAAAATCTTGATCGACCGGTAGAGCGTTTCCATGAACTCTCTGAAATCGGAGTTTTCATCGTGATAGGTATTGTCAAAGATGATGAGCAGCTCGTCGATCGTGCTGTCTCCGAATTTCATTTCCACGAAGCTCGTGCCGATCGTCAGGCCTTCTTCCAGATGCGTCAGATGGTTGTCGATTTCGTCAAAATTATAATCGTTCACCGAACGGTGCTGGAAATTGTAGATTTCGCGATAGCCGTCCTCCAAACGCATGGCTGCGCAGCAGGTAAGGTCGTCCGGGACGATCAGCAGATCGCTCTTCTGCAGGAAGGATGCCGTGTGCTCGCACACGTTGATCGCGTATTCGCGCGTACTCGAAAGCTTGGAGGGCGAGCTGATGATGTCGGATACCGCGTTGAAAATATAGGAGATCTCGGACTTCTGTCTGTATCCGGAAAACTCTTCCAGGCGCCGCTGCGCGATCTTCCTCGCGTAGATGTAATAGGTCATGATGCTGAAAATGGTGAGCGAAAAGCCTGTCAACCCGGCAGACGACGCGTAGAGTCCGGTAGAGAATACGAATTGATTGAACACGAACGTCATAACCGCGTAAACGCCGACGATCTGCAGAATGGCGGAATACTTTACGTTCAGGTTCGGTATCGCGTGCATTTCAATCAGCAGCAGGACGCAGGCTGCGACAGCGGCCGCGGCGGTCAAGGATCCGCCGATGCGCATGACGATCATATTCGGCACGAAGTTGAGCAGCGCCGTGATCGGGATGAGCGCGTCCGCGATCGCGAAGGCGTTCTTCTTTTCATTCATCATCAGGTGAATGAGCAGAAGGGCCAGCGCCATAGCCAGCGCGGACAGGATCTGCGTCGCCGTAAACAGGATGTAGCTTGTAAACAGCGAGGATTTCATGGAGATCTGATTCAGCAGAAGTCCTCCGCCGCTGAGCATGATGACGACCGACAGCCCGACCAGCGTCAGAACGTCCTTGCTTCGGAACATCATGGCAAACACGCTCACGAGCATGATCAGTCCCGCAAGAACGGTCAGGAGGCTCAGGAGCACACCGAAGTTTCTGCCGAGGTTGTCGGCTGATAAAATGGACGAATCTCCGATCGGATTGAGGTATGCGTTGAAGTTGAACGCGAACGGATAGTAGAGGTAGACCTCGATTTCCGAGTCGTCCTCTGCCGGCGGAATAACGACTTCATTATAGCAGTTGCCGACGATACGATGCTCTTCATAGCCGTTGTTGTAGATTTCCTCGCCGTTGAGCAGGATCTTCATGGGGCTGAAAAGCCCGGTCACGCTCAGAAGCCGCGTTTCATCAGAGGCGTCCGCCGTGTGTTTCGCGTGAAAATAGAGATCCGTGATCGGCTTGGAGGCTCTGTTGCTTTGCTCGGCCTGGTAGTATGTGCCTGCGCCGGAAACGGAAGCGTCGCTTTTGCCTGTGACGAACATCCAGTTGACAAGCTCGCCGCTGCGCGGCGCGGCAATGAGGTGCGTAAATGTATACTGGAGCGCCGCAGATGCGATGAAGACGGCGACTGCGATCAGGATAAACATCACGTTCCGCTTTTTCCTTGCGGTGTGGAAGGGGTTTTCGCCGGACTTTTTACGGTCAACAGAACCGTCGTCGTCCTGTTTGCGTCCCTTGCGTTTCGCCTTCGGGGGCTTTGCGCCCTTTTGCTTCGGCGCTTTCTCTTTCTTTGCTTTCTTCCGCTTTTTGTCAGGCTCAGGCGCTTCATCGACTGCGCTTTCATCGATCGTCTCAGGGGCGTCAGGCGTATTTGTGTCCTCAGCCGGTTCGGAAGACGGCGACAGGTCCTCGACGTCGAAATCTGTGAAAGACGCAACGTCAAAATCCTGCGCGATATCGTTTTCTTCGCCTTGCGGCTGCAGATTCATATTGTCGTCCATTGAGTGCACACCTTATACCGCCGGAACGCGTCCCGGGCGAATACCTTTCGGAATATTTTGAAGTTTATCTGTAATCATATGCCCCGCGCGCAGGCGGGACAATAGACTCTGTTATCAGATGTTGGAATACTTCTTAAGCAGGAAGTCGATCTTTTCCGCTCTGCTGGTGGGCTGGTCGTCCTGCTCGTCGTTAGTATCAGCCGGCATGGAAACGACTCTGTCACGATCCCGGTCGGGCGCAGCTTCTCTTACGCTGTTCAAAGAGAGCTGCGGCGTGCCGAGCTGGTTCGTCGTCTCTGTTTTGGTTTCCTGCTCTTGCTTTTTCGGCGTCTTGGCAACCAGCTTCTGTACGTTTTCGCGAACAGGTTCGTCAGCAGGCTGAGCCGCGGGCGCGGGCTGCGCCTGTCTGGGAGCGCTCTGCTGCTGAACAGGCGCGGCGCCGGGAACTGCACCCGCAAAGGGGAACGGCATCCCGTAATACGCGCCCGGCATCGCTGCGGCGTTCGGGTCGGCGACGGGCATCGCTCCGTAGGGGTAGCCAAAAAAGCCGGGATAGGGCTGCCGGTAGGCTTCCGGAGACGCGGGCGCCGCTTCTGCTTCAGACTGAGGATCCTCGGCTGCGGGGGTTTCCGGCTCAGATGCGTCTTCAGCCGGTTCAAGATTCGTTTTGGTCGAGCGGATCACCGAGATCGGCGTCGAATCCTTATCGAGCAGTGTGATCGTCGTTTCGAACGTGACGGCTGCTTCGTTTTCAGCTGCGCCGTCTGCGCCGTAAAGATTCTTCACAAACTCCGAGGTCGCCGCCGCTGCTGCCTTCAAAACATCCTTCATGTTAAGCTCCATAAGTCATGTCTCCTTTTCTTGCTGGGTTGGCAAAAACAAAAAGACTGCAAATATTTTTTACTCAAAGAGAGTAAAAACACTTGCAGTCAGTCAATCGTAGCAATCGCCCGGTGTATGAAGGATCTCAACCGTTCGATTTCGACGCGTTATACAACATCGCCGAACCTTAGACACTTGACTTTGCGTCACCGACTTTCATCGGCTTTGCCAACTATTTTTCGCCGTTATCTTAGCACACAAATTTCCGGATGTCAAGTCCGAATTTGAAAAATTTTCAGCCCTGGGCTAAAACGAATAGTGCATACTGACGCCTCTGGCCAGGGAATATTTCCCGACGGACAGCTCTGATCTGTCGACCATTGCGAGCATATCCTTGATGTAACTCAGCAGAAATCCGTTGTATTTGACCTCGAGAACGACATTGTATTTATCGAATACCGGATAGAGCGGAAGATTGTCGTCAAAGATGTTGTAGTTTGCCTCGTTCGCGACAATGTTGTTGTCGAACGTGATCCTGATCTTGTTTTCTTTCGCGATATAAGCCTTTCTGTTATACTGAACGACAGTTTTCGGCCTGTAACAGTACATATTCATCATAGCGAAGCACTCCGCCGCGAAAGGCTCCTCGTAATT
>ONWP01000258.1 GCA_900321595.1 uncultured Eubacteriales bacterium | reverse complement strand
TTTCCGCTTCACTCTGCAGTTTTTTTGCGTCTTATGACGACTTCCCCATTCCTGCATGCTGTCGAGGATGGAGCGCATGCTTTCGCGAGCAAATCTTTTAATTGCATCTTGTGAGCGCGGAAAAAACGTGTTATAATGTCTGCAGGAAACGAAGGAGGCCTGTTATGAAAGCGAAAACCATCATCTCCGCCGGCGTCGGCGCTTTCGCCGCAGTTCTCGGGGCGGGCGCTGCGATCTACGAAGCCGCGCTGAACACGAAGCTGAACAGCTTTTTTGTCAATTACTTCGACAATCCCGATCCCGCGCAGGACGCGCTTTACAACGGCGACCTGTATCTGGACTGTCAGAAATGGTTTGAGGCGCATCAGGGCGAGGATCAGACGATCACCACAGAGAAAACCGGCACGATCCACGCCTATATCTTCCCGGCGGCGGAGCCGACGCACAAGTGGGCGATCGTCTGCCACGGCTACAACTCCTCGCCGCAGTCCACCGCGATCTATACGCGCCACTTCAACGAGGCCGGCTACAACTGCGTCTGTCCCTCGCTGCGCGGCTGGGGCAACGACGAGACGAACTACTGCACGATGGGCTTCTTCGACAAGGATCTGCTGCTGGCGTGGCTCGATCACATCATCGCGACGGATCCGGACGCCGAGGTCATCCTGCACGGCTATTCCATGGGCGCCGTCACGACGATGCTCGCCACCGGCGAGACGCTGCCGTCCAACGTGAAGGCGGCGGTCTGCGACTGCGGATTCACCCGCTGTGTGGAGCTGTTCAAATACGTGCTCAAGTACTACACGAAGCTGCCGGGCTTCCCGCTGATCAACGCGGCGAACCTCGTCTCCGTCATACGGGGCAACTTCGATTTCCGCAAAAACAATCCCATCGACGCCGTCGCGCGTTCCTCGACCCCGACGATCTTCCTGCACGGCACGGCGGACGACTTCATTCCCTATTACATGATGGACGAGCTGTACGAGGCCTGCGCCGCCGTCAAGGCGAAGCAGCCGATCGAGGGCGCGTTCCACGCGAGCTCCGTCATGAAAAATCCCGACCTCTACTGGGAAGCGGTCGACAGCTTCCTAGCGAAAGTCGCGGACGGCGAAAAGGCGTAGCGCGATGTGATCAGACAACAGGCGGTCTCCGAACGGGGATCGCTTTTTTGACCGGCGCCCTGCGGGACGACGCGGCAGCGCCGATAAAAAAGCGCCGGAGCGGCAGGTTGCCCGCCGCTCCGACAGTGTGAGGCTTACGGCTGTTCACCTTGTGAACAGGCTCTTGAAAAAGTCGATGATCTTCTGCAGGAACGCCACGATCTTCGCCCAGACGGATACGGCGCCGGGATTGCCGCCGGACGGATTCGTCGTATTCGGCGCGGTATACTGCACGATGGGACATCTTTCAAAGATGAAGCCGACGCTGCTGTCAGCCAAAGGCAGATAATAGGTCGAGACACCCGCGACAAACTTGATCTTCATCAGCCGGCTGTCGGCGTTGCTGTTGACGTAGAACGCGAACTCGTCCCGCTGCAGACGCGACACAAGCTCTGCGTCGTCCGTTTGGGTGAGATCGATGTACCAGTCGCCGTCGTTCAGGCCTTCCGCGGATTTCGCCACGGGGATCCACGTCGCGCCGACCTCAAAGAGAATGTCTCCCGCGTACGCCGACAGCAGACCTGTAGCCATGTCCGGCGTAAGTTCGGTTATCTCATCCTCGCCGGTGTCGCTCATGAAAGCGGGAATGACAATCGTGCCTTTCAGCAGCATGGCGTCGTAATCAATGAACCAGGTTCCGCCGTTGTAAACGGCGATCATCGCGGCAAGGTCTTCCTGAGAAACCTCAGCATCATGCTGCACCGTCTGCGTCAGCAAGGCTGTAAAATCAAGGTAATAGTCACCGTTCTGCAGTCCTTCGGGGGAGGTGGGGATGGGCGTCCAGTTGCCGCTGTCCGCCGCGAACGCGACCGTGCCGAGCGAGAACAGCATCAGAAGCGCGAGCAGGACGGCTGTCGTTTTTTTGCATGCTTTCATGGGATCAAGCTCCTTTTTTTGTTTTCGGATGATCATCTTGATTCCATTATAGATCCGGACGCGTGTCAATCAAGCGAATCGGCGCGAAAAGCCGTTTTCGGGGAGTGAAACGCTTTCGGAAGACGTACGCCGCGTCCCGCAAAAAACCGGGGCGCGGCGCATGTTTGGGAGCCGATCAGACGTCCGCCTCGGACGCCGTCACGTTCTGGAAAGCCATTTCAGCAGGCGCAGAATGAAGTTGATGATGCTGCTGATCGCCTTGCGGATCCCCGACAGCGGCGGTTCCGGCGCGGAGACGGGCTCCATCGCGTACAGCCCCTCTTCGCCGCAGACGGTGCATTTGATGATCACCATCTGCTCGCCGTCCTCGGTGTATTCGTTGAGATATGTGCGTTCGCCGGCGGTGTTGTGGATCACTTCGTGGCCGGAAAGCCACGTCCCGCAGTCAGGGCAGTACACGCCCGCCGTGAAGCCGTGCGCCGTGTCGGTGGCGGCGGTTTCCGGGACGACGGCTGCGCTGCGGTGCGCAAGCGGCGCGATCTCGATATGTACGCGGCTGATCTCGCCCGCGCAAACCGTACAGAATACGACCTCGTCGTATCCGCCGGGCGTCGCGCAGGTCGGATCCGTTTTGTTTTCGCGCACAGGCTCGCCGGGCGTATGGAGCCCGGTGGCGGGCGCGGTCACGACGGGGGTGCGCGCGAGCTCAAGGCCGCAGAGGCTGCAGCGCTCCACCCGGTCATAGCCCGCCGGATCGGCGCAGGTTGGACGGGCGATCACGTTTTCGCTTGATACGCCGGAGGTGCCGCCGCCG
>ONWP01000381.1 GCA_900321595.1 uncultured Eubacteriales bacterium | reverse complement strand
TCGCGTAAAAATCGGCAAACTGCGCAAGCTGTTTCTTGTCAACCATAAATTCTTTCTCCTTTTCTTTCTGTTCGAAGCAACCATACTCCGACAGTATACAGGATACACCGCGTTATTGTAAATTATCTTAAAAAGAGACAAAAAAAACCGCCTTTCCGAAGAAAAGCGGCAGGGATTCAGATCTCGTAGCGGTCGGTTTCGTTTCCGTCCATGATCAGCCGGACGACGGCGTGTCCGGGCGTGAGCGTGAGCGCCGCCGCGCCGAAGCTGCGCCGGCCGTCGACCCGGTTCATATAGGACGCGACAGCCGTCGGGAACGTCTGCCCGTAGGCGTCCTTCGCGTCCCCCGGCTTCGTCAGGTAAAAGCGGTGGATGTGCCCGCTGAGCAGCATGATCGGATCGAGCAGGCCGACGAGCCGGGTCCATTCGGCGTACAGCTCCTCCTCGATGTTGAAGGGCTCCGGAAACCGCTCGGTAAACGGCACGTGGCTGACGACGACGCGCATGGGCGCTTCCGAGACGCGCGGCTCGCGCACCGCCTTTTTCAGGTATTCCGTCTCCTCCACCCGAAACGGATGACACGCGACCGTGGAGCCGTATTCCGCGTGGTCGTCCGTCTTATCCTCCCCGCAGTCGAGGACAACGCCGCCCAGCGGCCCCAGACGGAAGGTGTAGTAGCAGACGCCGTCTCTGGCGGGGGTGATAATGCCGAACAGCTCCGCGAACCGGCCGCGCAGGTCGTGATTGCCCCGGGAAAAGACGCACGGCACCTCGCCGCCGGTGATGCCGCCGGCGATGCGGTAGACCTCCTGAAAGCGCGACTCGGCGGACGCGTCCTCCAGCACATCGCCGTTGAGGATCAGCAGATCGAGGGTGTCGCCGAACCAGCGCCCGTTTTTAACGGCCTGCGCCCGGCAGGAGTGGGAATCCGCGATATGCATGACGTTGAGGCGCGTCTTTTCCGGGGATACCGGCCGGAAGGCGAACGTCTCGCTGCACGTCGGCCCGGTCGGCGAATGATAAGACTGCCGCTTGAGGATCCGCTTGAGAGACACCGTATACTGCTTCGCCGCGTCCAGCGCCGCCATCGGCACCCGGACAAGGTGGATCCGCGACTTCGAACGCAGCACGCCGTTTGAATGATCGTAATAGCTCTGATCGCCCACGTCGACCCGCATCACCGTCTCCCGCCGGACCGGCACGGCGATAAAATAATCTGATTCCACAGCGAAAACCGACGGTTTGTCGGCCGCCAGATCATAAAAACTCACGGTATTCGCCTCCGTTCAAAAAGAAAACACCCGCAGAAACCTGCGGGCTCATGGAGCTGATGAGAGGAATCGAACCTCCAACCTGCTCATTACGAATGAGCTGCTCTGCCATTGAGCCACATCAGCGATTGCTACGACATTATACAGCACCGAAAACGATTTTGCAAGTGTTTTTTTGAACTTTCTCGCAAAAATACGAAAAATATCTTCGGATGTTTTGACAAAACCCGCGTCGTGTGCTATCATATTTTCCGATCATGAAACGATAAGGAGGCTTCTGCCATGAGCTACATTCCCATGACCGAATATGATACGGCTTCCGCCGAGGTCAGACGCGAATACGACGACCAGATCGCGAAACACGGCCGGATCACGAATATGAAGCGGACGCTTCTGCACGACGTGCCCGCGTTTAAGGCCTATATGGAGTGGTACACCCTCTACGACGAGCTCGCGCCCGAGATCGGCGACCGCGCCATGTCGCTGTTTTCCTACGCCATCTCCAACAGCAACGACTGTCTGATCTGCTCCACGTTTTTCCGCAAGATCCTCATTGATTCCGGCGACGATCCGGATCAGCCGCAGCTGAGTGACGTCGAGCGTCTGCTCATGGATTTCGGCCACGCCATCTGCCGCGACCCGCATCACATCCCGGAGGAGACGTACGCGCGCCTCAAGTCGCTTTTTTCCGACGCGACGATCGTCCGTCTCATCGCCTTCGCGGGGATCATGTACGCGACAAATCTGTTCAACACCGTCGCGAAGGTGGATCTCGACGAGATCCTGTACGCGTATAAAAAGAAGGAGGACTGAACCATGGGCGAATTTGAGGGCCGCGCGGCGTTTATCACCGGCGCGGCGCACGGACAGGGCCGCGCCTGCGCGCTGGCGCTGGCAAGAGAGGGCGCCGATATCGCCGCCTTCGACGTGGCAAAAAAGATCGAGTACCCGGCGTATGAATTCGGCACCAGCGACGAGCTGCAGAGCCTGAAACAGGAAGTCGAGGCGCTCGGCCGCCGCTGCGTCATATGCGCGGGCGACGTCCGCGACGACGAAGCCGTCACACGCGCGGTCGAGGAGACGATCGCCGC
>ONWP01000255.1 GCA_900321595.1 uncultured Eubacteriales bacterium | reverse complement strand
GGCCGGAAGATGTTCGGCGTCTGTCCCGCCTTGAGCGCGTCCAGACGGCTCGACCGCTGTGAGAAGTCGATCTGCGCCGTGCGGATCTCCCCGAGCGACGGCAGCGCGTCCCGGATGGCGGCAAGTCCCGGCGAATGGGCGGATTTCATCGCCTCGAGCAGGACGAGCGACCGGCTGTCCGCCAGCGCGTACAGCTCGGCGAGCTGCGTTTCACGCACGCAGGCCGGTTTTTCCAGAAGCACGTGCTTCCCCGCAGTCAGCGCCGCCTTTGCCTGCTCGAAGTGGCAGACATTCGGCGTCGCGATGTATACGGCGTCGACGTCGTCGCGCGCCAGGAGCGCGTCGAGCCCCACCGCCACATCCGCGATGCCGTGCGCGTCCGCGAACGCCCGGCCCGTCTCAAACGCCCGGGAGCAGACGACCGGCAGCGACACCGCCGGCACGAAGGACGCGGCCGCGACAAAGCACGCGGCGATATTCGAAGTTCCCAAAACACCGATCCGCATAGAATCGCCTCCTATGCTCAAACTATACCATACTAAACCGTGAAATCAAACTCTTTTTTTATAAAATTGTGTAGACTTTTTTCGCGCTTTGGCATATAATAAGATGAAAATGAATTGTTTGAAATGAAGGACTGAAACGATGACTGTCATTCGAGCGCTGCTGCTGATCCTGTTCGCGCTGGTCGGAAGCGCCTTTGCGCGTCTCGCGCGCTGCGGACTGTATCGGGATGAGGCCGGCAACTTCATCCACGGCGCGTTTCTCGGTCTGGCCGTGTCCCTGTTCGGCGGGATCTCGGAATTCACCGCGCACCCCTACCTGATGGCCGGGGTGGGCGCTTTTGCCATGCATCTGGGCGACATGGCGGATACGCGGCAGTCGTACCTCGCCGTCACCGAAAGCAGACCGGCCCCGCGCTACCGGCACGGGATGCTGGGGCTGTTCGTGCAGGGCGCGGTGGCGTTCGGCCTGTTCGGCGGCTACGTTGGCATCTACATCTCCTTTATGAGCGGCATGTATACGGTGATGCAGCTGGTGAGCATGGCGCTGCTGATGCCGGTCTTCGCCTACGGCGTGTACCGCTCCTTCAATCTGCCGTTCGATCCGGAATCGAACGTCTTCCCGAAGACCTATTTTTCGGCGGGGCGCCGGGAGACCTGGGGGATCCTGCTGGGACTGCTGGCGGAGGTCGTCATGCTGTCCATGTTCGCGTCCGACGGGCTGGCGCTGCTGCTGGCCGTGGTCTGCGCCCTGTTCGGCGGCGCGGGCAAGACGCTGGGCGCGCTCGCCGCGTCGCGGACGCTCTTTACGAACCGCAACGGCAAATACCTGTTCAACCGGTTCACCGTCGACGGCTACATCAACGACAAGACGCTCTTTGACGTGGTGTACGGTCTCATCTGCGGTCTGGGCTTCGCGTTGGCGTTCACGCTCTCCGGGCCGATCCTCGCCCGGCGCAGCGTGCTCATCAACAGCCGCGGCATCGTAAGCGTTCTGGACGAACGCGCCACGCAGCTCATCGTCATCCTGCTGATCGCGCTCCTGCTGCTGGATCAGGCAAAGTATCTGCTGCCCGCCCTCATCGGCGAAAAACGCGTCTCCAAGCTCTTTGAGATCAGCGGAAAGACGGAATACGTGCTTTACAGCATCGCGCCGCTGCTGCTCTCCTTCGCGGGCATCACCAGCGTCACGGAGATCTACGCGACCGTGATCTTCGGCTTCATCCTGCTGCGCGCTTTTTCGGATTTCCTGCAGACGTCAAAGCGGGGCAAACAGCTCCTGCTGGTCTGCCTCTTCGCCGTGATCGCGCTGTACGTCGTGCGGCTGTTCACCAGGTGGAACGCCGGCGCGGTCTTCCTGACCTCGATTTACACCCTGATGCTGATGGGCGCCGGTCTGCTCATGCACTACATCGGCGACCGCTCGATGCGTTTCAGCCGCCGCGAACAGGCCGCAGATTTCGCGCAGGGGGCGTGCGCGGTCGTCCTGCTGGGACTGTCCTTCCTTACACTCTGATCTCGGAGGATCGCTATGTTTGAAGACGTCAAGTATTTCATTATCGATATGGACGGCACCTTTTATCTGGGGGATGAGCTGATCCCCGGCGCGGTGGACTTCATCCGCGCCCTGCAGGAAAAGGGCTACGACTACCGTTTTTTCACCAACAACTCCTCGCACGACGAGGCGGAATGTATGGACAGGCTCGCGCGAAGAGGCTTCCCCGTCGAGCCGGGACGCATCATTCTGTCCAGCCAGATCGCGATCGACTACATCCGGCAGTATCACCCGGACGAGGGCGTCTATCTGCTGGGCAACGACAAGCTGACCGGCGACTGCCTGAAGGCCGGTCTGCGTCTGACGGACAACGACCCCTCGATCGTCCTGCTGGGCTTTGACACGACGCTCGACTACCGCAAGATCGACCGCTGCGCGAACCTGATCTCTGAGCCGCACATCCACTACTACGCGACGCATCCGGACGTCAACTGCCCGCTGGCGGACGGCTTCATGCCCGACACCGGCGCGATGATGGAGCTGTTCGCGGCCTCCACCGGCCGCTTGCCGGAGCTGATCTTCGGCAAGCCCAGCCGCATGGTGACGGATTTCCTCTGCAAGACGCTGAACGTCACGCCGGGCAATCTCTGCTTCGTCGGCGACCGGCTGGAGACGGATATCGCGATCGGCCGCTACGGCTCCAAAACGGCGCTCGTCTACACCGGCGTCACGGATGAGCGCATGTACCGCCGCTCCCGGTTCGAGGCCACACTGGACGTGGAAAGCCTCGGCGCGCTGCGGCAATACCTGTAAACGCATATTCATACCATTCTCATATCAGAAAGGACAGGATTCAATATGGCTGACAACATCACTCGTTCATGGTACAAGGAAATGGCCGTGTACCAGATCTGGCCGCGGAGCTTCTGCGACGGCAACGGCGACGGCATCGGCGATCTCAAGGGCGTGCTCAGCAAGCTCGACTACATCAAGAGCCTCGGCGTGGACGCGATCTGGTTCTCGCCGCTGTACGTCTCCCCCTTCAAGGATCACGGCTACGATATCGCGGACTACCGCAACATCTCTCCGGATTTCGGAACGATGGAGGATTTCAAGGCCGTGCTTGACGGCGCGCACGCCCGCGGGCTCAAGGTCATCATGGATCTGGTCATCAACCACACCTCCGACCAGCACAAGTGGTTCCTGGAGAGCAAAAAGAGCAAGGACAACCCCTACCGCGATTACTACTTCTGGCGCAAGGGCCGTCTGGGCAACAAGCTGCCGCCCAACGACTGGAAATCCAACTTCGCCGGCGACGCGTGGGAATTCGACGAGACCACCGGCGAGTGGTATCTGCACCTGTTCGCCAAGGAGCAGCCCGACCTGAACATGGACAACCCGAAGGTCCGCCAGGAAGTCAAGGACATCATGAAGTACTGGCTGGATATGGGCGTGGACGGCTTCCGCGAAGACGTCATTACCTATATCTCCAAGAAAGAGGGGCTGCCCGACGGCTTCCCGATCCCCATCGCGGCCGGCATGGAGCACTACAACGACGGCCCGCATCTGCATGAGTACCTGCGGGAATTCCGTCACGACGTGCTGGACAACTACGACTGCATGACCGTCGGCGAAGCGCCGATGATGACCCCGGAAAAGGCGCTCAAGCACATCGCGGAGGGTCCCGATCAGGAGCTCAATATGATGTTCAATTTCCAGCACATGGAGGCTGACTGCCTCTTCGTCAGCTGGGTGCACGTCCCCTTCAGCCTGAAAAAGCTCAAGAAGGTCTACAACAACTGGCAGACGAAGCTCTACGGCAAGGCCTGGAACGCCAACTACATCGAGAATCACGACCAGCCCCGCATTATCAACCGCTACGGCTCCCTCAAATTCCGCGAGGAAAGCGCGAAGATGCTGGCCGTCATGTATATCTGCCAGAGCGGAACGCCGTTCATCTATCAGGGACAGGAGATCGGCATGACCAATATCGGTCTGACCGAGATCGGACAGTACGACGACGTCTCCACCCGCAACACGTATCAGCTGTTCCGCAAGCTGGGCTTCTCCGACAGGAAGACCATGGAGCTGGCCGCCTACGCGTCCCGCGACAACGCGCGCACGCCCGTGCAGTGGACCGCCGGAAAGAACGCCGGCTTCACCACCGCCGACAAGGCCTGGTTCCACATCAACCCGAACTACACCGAGGTCAATGTCGAGGCCGCCGAGGCCGATCCCGACTCCATCCTCAACTTCTACCGGCAGCTTCTCAAATTCCGCAAGGAGCATGACATCGTCATCTACGGCCAGTTCATCGAGCACGATCACGACAACGACAAGCTCTTCGTCTACTCCCGCCACTACAAGGATCAGCGCATGCTGGTGGTCTGCTCCTTCTGCGAGAACAAGGCGATCTTCAAGGCGCCCGAGGGCTTCGATCTGAACGAGGGCAAGCTGGTGCTCTGCAACTACAAGGACGTCAGACAGAGCGCGAACGGCGCGATCCTGAATCCCTACGAGACGCGCGTCTATCTGTACGAATAAGCTATGGAGATCAAAAAAACGCAGGCCATGTTCGGCTCCACCAACGGTCTGACCGACATCCGGACGCTCATCTGGACGCCGGAAAACCCGAAGGCGATGCTGCTCATCGCGCCGGGCGTCACCGACCACATGGGGCGCTATGACGAATTCGCGCGATACATGGCCGGACGGGGCTTTCTCACCTTCGGCTGCGATCCCATCGGACACGGCGGCAGCTGCACGACGATGCTCCAGCTGGGCGACTTCGCGGAGCCGGATACGGATGTGCGCATGGTGGACGACCTGCATATGCTGATCCGGATCATGCGCAGACGGCAGCCCGACCTGCCGCTCTTCCTGCTGGGACACGATATGGGCGCGCTTCTGGTGCGGCTGCACACCGTCGATTTCCCGGACGAGGCGTCCGGCGTCGTGCTGTGCTCGAGCCCGAACGCCGCGGACATCCTTTCCCGGCTGGAGCCGTTTATCGACGCCGTCGGCGGACTGATCGACACGAATATGTACACCGACCGGGCGGGCGCGCTCTTTGAGAAGATCACGGCCCGCATCCTGGGCGACAGCGACGAGACCGCGTGGCTCGCCCGAAGCGAGCAGGCGCGCGAGCAGGCCGATCTGGACCCCTATTTCGGCTACCCGATCACCTACGGCAGCGTTCTGACGCTGGCGAAGCTGCTGCTGCGAAGCGCGTCGGACGGCTGGTTTTCCCGTTACCCGAAGGCGCTGCCGACGCTGATCATCGGCGGCGGGCGCGACCCCGTGACCGGCATGGGACGCGCCGTTCTGCAGATCTGCGACAGGCTGGAAAACGCCGGCTGCGCGCCGGAAACGCGGCTGTACCCCGGCATGCGGCACGATCTGCTGCGCGAGGACGACCGCCGCGTCGTCTACGAGGATATCGCCGATTTCCTGGATGCCTGCCTGATGCGAAAGGGTGCTGACGCATGAACGTTCTTCGAAGCCTTTTAGCGCTGGTGACGTCGTTCCTTGCGCTGATCACCGCCTTCCTCTGCCCCACCCCGCAGGATACCGGCACCGCCCGGCTCACGCAGGAGAAGACGCTGACGTTCCTCGACGCGTTCGTCTGCGGACAGGGGCTTGACAGCGACGGCGAATACTACTACACCTCCGGCTCCATCACCGCCGCGAAGCTCACGGGGCTCGCGAAGCTCGACGCCGCGACGCTCGCGGTCGTCGCGCAGAACTGGTACGCGCTGCCGCAGGACATGATTGACGCGGGATACGACCACATCGGCGACATCGCGTATTACGACGGCGTGATCTATGCCCCGAGCGAGGGCGAAGCGGACGACGTGCCGATGATCCTGCTCTACGACGCGGACGACCTGTCCTATACCGGCGAACGCTACGAGCTGCACGATGACTCCCTCACCGACGGCGTGCCCTGGTGCGCCTGCGACGAGCAGTACCTTTACGTCTCCCGCTTTTCGGACGCGGACGTCGTCTGCGTCTTTGACCGGAATACCGGCGCGTTCGTCCGGGATATCACATTGAGCGAACCGGTCGACCGGATCCAGGCCGGCGACGTGTACGACGGGGTGCTTTACCTCAACTGCGACCCGAAGGACGGGAACAAGACCGTGTACCGCGTCGACCTCACCACCGGCGGCGTGACGCTCGTTTTCGACCGGAACACCACGGGTTACGACACCGAGACCGAAGGCATGTGCGTGCTGCCCGGCGGCAGCGGTCCCGTCTTCCACATTGCGGATTACAATAAGCTCGTTTCCGTGTTTATCCGGGTTTACGAGCCGAAATGATCCGAATTCACATTTTATTCACAAAAGAAGTCCTTTGTTCACAAAAAGCAGGCGAAAGCCGCCTGCCGACGCGATATAATTATTCTTAACAAATTTTGGAGGATGCATTATGGCAAACAAGAAGACCGTTTTCATGACCGGCGGCACCGGCAACATGGGCTGGGCGGCGTTCCAGGAAATGCTGCGCTGCCCCGACCAGATCGACATCCGTCTGCTGGTTCGCAAGAGCCGCAAGAACTTCGATCTGCTGGGCGAATACCTGTCCTACCCCAACGTAAAGGTGATCTGGGGCGATCTGAAGGACTACGACTCCATCCTGGAGGGTGTGACCGGCGCGGATTACGTGCTGCACGTCGGCGGAATGGTCTCCCCCGCGGCAGACTACAAGCCCTACACCACCGCGAAGACCAACATCACCGCGGCTGAGAACATTGTCAAGGCCGTCCTGGCGCAGCCCAACGCGGACGACATCAAGGTCTGCTACATCGGCACCGTGGCCGAGACCGGCTGCCGCAACTATCCGATCCACTGGGGACGCTGCGGCGATCCCATCAAGATCAGCGTCTACGACCACTACGCATTGTCCAAGACCATCGCGGAGCGCACCTTCGTCGAGAGCGGCATCAAGAACTGGGTCGTCATGCGTCAGAGCGGCATCCTCTATCCCGACCTGCTCAAGAACATGGAGCCCATCATGTATCACGTGCCGCTCAACGGCGTGCTGGAGTGGTGCACCGTGGAGGACTCCGGCCGGCTCATGAAGCAGCTCGTCACCACCGATCTGCCCGACGAGTTCTGGAACCGTTTCTACAATATCGGCTCCGGCAAGGAGTTCCGCCTGACCAACTACGAGTTCGAGCAGCTGCTGCTGGGCTCCATCGGTCTGGGCGATCCCAAGGAGCTGTTCGATCCCAACTGGTTCGTGCTCAAGAACTTCCACGGCCAGTTCTACGCCGACGGCGACGATCTGGAGAAATACCTGCACTTCCGTGAGAACCTGCCCGTCGAGATGTACTTCGAGCGCATGGCGAAGCAGACCGAGTTCTACTTCCGCATCCCGAAGCTGATCCCGACAAAGAAGGCCATCTCGATCCTGGCGAAGCCCTTCATGAAGAAGATCGCCCAGACGCCCAAGTGGGGCACCCTGGACTGGATCAAGACAAAGAACAACGACCGCATCACCGCCTTCTACGGCTCCTACGAGGACTGGCAGAAGATCGGCGGCTACTGGTCCATGTTCGAGACCGAGACCTACGACAAGCGCACGAGCGCCGCGGCTGACTACAAACTGGATCACGGCTATGACGAGAGCAAGCCGCTTTCAGAGCTGGATCTGAGCGACATGAAGAAGGCGGCCGCGTTCCGCGGCGGCAAGGTCGTCTCCCGCACAATGAAGAAGGGCGACATGCGCACGAAGCTCAAGTGGAAGTGCGGCCTTTGCGGCAAGGAGTTCGAGGCCAGCCCCACGCTGATCCTGCTCGGCGGCCACTGGTGCCCGTACTGCTATCTGCCCATCGAAAAGTGGAACTACGACGAGATCGCGAAGAGCAACCCGTTCTTTGCCCAGGTCTGGTATAACGATCACTCGCCCGACGAGCACAACGTCTACGTCTACGATGAGATCTTCGACGGCTGGGAGCCGAAAACCTACGACCTGAGCAAAAAGGTCTGAGTGAGATTCAAAATAAAAGCAGTCCGAACGGGCTGCTTTTTTTGATATGCGTTTCCGACCGAAGCGCCAAGGATCGCGCTTATTCCCGGAACTGCAGCGCGTACAGCTCCCTGTAGAGGCCGTCCCGCGCGATCAGCTCGTCGTGGGTGCCGCGCTCGGTGATCCGGCCGCCGGTGACGACGGCGATCTCGTCCGCGCCGCGGATCGTGGAGAGCCGGTGCGCCACGACGATCGTCGTCCTGCCGCGGCACAGCGCGTCAAGCGCCTGCTGGATCAGCACCTCGGTCGTGTTGTCCAGCGCGCTGGTGGCCTCATCCAGGATCAGGATCGCCGGATCCTTCAGGAACACCCGCGCAATGGACAGCCGCTGCTTTTGCCCGCCGGACAGCCGCACGCCGCGCTCGCCGATATCCGTATCATAGCCGTTCGGCAGCGTCTGCACGAAGTCGTGGATGTTCGCCAGCTTCGCCGCTTCGATCACCTGCTCGTCCGTGGCGTCCGGACTGCCGTACCGGATGTTGTCGGCGATCGACCCGCCGAAAAGAAATACGTCCTGCTGAACGATGCCGATGTTGCGCCGCAGCGATTCCATCGTCACGTCGCGGATATCCTTTCCGTCCACGAGGATCGCGCCGTCCTCCGGCTCCAGCTTATAGAAATTCGGGATCAGGTGGCAGATCGTCGTCTTTCCGCCGCCGGAGGGTCCCACGAGCGCCAGCGTCCTGCCCGGTTCGACCGTCAGCGATACGCCGTCGAGCACGCCGTGATCCGTATTGTAGGAAAAGCGAACGTCCCGCAGTTCGATCCTGCCCTCGACGCGGCCGATGTCAACGGCGTCCGGACTGTCGGTCTCCTCCGGCTCGTCCATGATCTCCAGAAAGCGCTTAAAACCGGTCACGCCGTTCTGCCACTGCTCCATAAAGTTGATCAGCGTCTGGACGGGGCTGATGAACAGATTCACCGACACGATAAAGGTCGAATACTCGCCGAAATTGATGCTGCCCCGGTACAGGAACAGGCCGCCGGCGATCAGAATGATGACGTTGAACACGTCCGTGATAAAGTTTGTCGAGGAAAAGAACTTCCCCATGGCCTTGTAGGACAACCGGGACGCCTCGACAAACCGGGCGTTGCCCACCTCAAACTTCTCCTGCTCGCGCTCCGCGTTGGTATAGGCCTTTGTCACGCGGATGCCGGTGATCGAGCTCTCCATAGCCGCGTTGATGTCTGCCGTGCTCTCGCGCCGCGCCTCGAAGGCGTCGCGCATGCGCTTGCGGTAGTGCAGAGACACCCAGACCAGCAGCGGCACACAGGCGAATATGATAAGCGTCAACAGAATGTTGAGCGAGCACAGATAGCCGAAGCTCAGACCGATCATCACAACGCCGGTCAGGATGTTTTCGGGTCCGTGGTGCGCCAGCTCACTGACTTCAAACAGATCGTTCGTCATTCGGGACATGATCGAGCCGGTCTCGTGGTCGTCAAAGAAAGAAAACGGAAGCTTTTCCAGATGCGCGAACAGTTCCCTGCGCATCTGCGCCTGCATCCGCGTACCGACCATGTGTCCCTTATACTGTACGAAGTAGCGAAGGAACATCCGGATCGCGTACAGCGCAAGCACCACAACGCCGGAGATCACGATCGCACGGTAGGCCTTGTTCGGAATGTAGTTATTCAGCATCCGGTTCGTCACGACCGGATACACCATCCCCAGCAGCGAAATGCTGATCGACGCCAGCATGTCCAGAACAAACAGCCGGATGTGCGGCCGGTAATACCCGATAAATCGTTTCAGCATTTTTTCCCTCCCGAGCAGCATACAACGCATATTTTAGCGGAAACAGGCGATCTCGTCAAGGCGTAAACTGTGAATTCATAAAAAAGAGCCGCCCCCTTTCGGGGGCAGCCGTTGTGTTTGTGTTACAGATCCAGATCCAGCAGCTCCGGATCAAGGCCGGGCTCGAATACCGTCAGGTCTTCAAAGGAGTGGATCAGCTTCGCGCTGAAGCGCAGGACCATACGCGCGTCTCTGGCCGTGATCCTGCCGTCCTTGTCCACGTCGCAGCGGGCAAACATGGCGTCGTCCTCGATCGGCTCAAGTCTTGCGGAGATGCGCAGGATCAATCGGGCGTCTCTGGCGGTTACGTAACGGCTGTTGTCAGCGTCGCCGGGCAGGTAGAAGAAACCGTCCGGTGTCTCAAACGTGCCGGGCGCGACGAACTGCTCGTCGTCCTTGACCCAGAAATGCACGCAGCCCGCGTCGAAGCTCGTCTTTTCCAGCCTGGTGTCCTTCAGGTTGAAGGTGAAGACGGCCAGCGTCAGATCGCCGTTCTCGTCGCACATCGCGGCGGTAACGCTCTTGGGAGACTCAAAGGAAACCGCGCAGGT
Source organism: uncultured Eubacteriales bacterium (assembly GCA_900321595.1). Classification (GTDB taxonomy): domain Bacteria; phylum Bacillota; class Clostridia; order Oscillospirales; family Acutalibacteraceae; genus UBA1081. The sequence goes on along the minus strand of ONWP01000255.1, from coordinate 8,050 downwards.
GAGCTCGCCGTCGATGTCGCGCAGACCGGCGGAGACTTTTCCGAGATTTCCGAGATCAGCCGGCTCCGCGCTGACAAACGCGACGTTTTTCGTATCGTATGCGAAATCAAACGTGCCGCTGGACGCGCCGACCGCGTCGGTCAGCACCACGGCTGCGGTGAAGTCGTGCGAGAAGTAGTCAAAGGCCAGCGGACGCAGCTCGATGCCGGACTTGCTCGCGGGCAGGTCGCCGACTTCTTCAAGCACGTCGGTGTCGATGGCAATGATCTGATCCGGATTCAGACCGGTCGCCAGATTCAGGATATAGGCGACCTCATCATCCGTCACGACGCCGTCGCCGTTGATGTCGGCGTTGAAGAACGTCAGGCTGTTTTCATCCGTCCGATCCAGACCGTCGGCGATGCGCTGCGCAACATACGCGTCGTGCGCCGTGATCACGCCGTCCAGATCCACGTCGCCCTTCAGGGGCTTGCCGGGGTTATCTTCCACGGGATTGTGGACAGGGCCGGTGGGATTGAGCTGACCGGGCTGCACGTAGCGGTTGTAGTTCATGAACTGCGGATAGGCCGCGTCCGTCCAGACGGTGCGCTGCGTGTCGGTATCCGCGAGCCACATCAGGAATTCCGCCGCGTTGCTCTCCTCGTTGAAGGTGCCGTGCTTCATGTTCCGAATGAACCAGGTGTTCTCCGGCAGCGCGCAGGTGGACGCGTCGATGTAGTGGCAGATCGTGCCGCCCACATGCGTGACGGTCAGCATATCATAGTCGTCGGAAAGGTGGTCGTGATCGAGGTCGTCCTCCTGAACAGCCTTGTAGGCGGCCGCGACGTTGTTGAGGTCGACGCAGGTCGCGCCGAAGGAGGCGTAGGTCGTATCGACCAGACCGTCACTCTGCACGGAATCAGTCTTGCCGATGGGGAACAGCTGCACGTCCCACTGCGCCACGACGCTGACCTTAATGCCGTCGTCCTGCGCGTCCTGCAGGATGGAATCCGCGTCGCTCTGGAGATCCTTGAACGCGTCGAGCTGTTCTGTCACGGCGGCGGAGGCGCCCTCGTCTCCGAAGATGTTGTCGTACGCGTCCTCGTACTGATCATAAGGCACCAGCGCCCACATGCCGGGCATGCTGAAGAAGACGTCCGCGATGCCGAAATTCACGTAATCGCTGCTGACGATCTGCACGAACTGCGCGATGTCGCCCGCAAGGGACTGGATCTCCCACTCCCGGTTCAGCGAGTAGACCGCGATCCAGTTCGCCAGCGCTGTCAGCGGGTTGTCGGACATGTCGTTGAACCAGCGCACCAGCGCGCTGGAGTAGCTGCGGTAGGCGGTGTACTTATCCACCAGATTGCCGCTGAAGATGTCGCCCGCGAGGCTGGTTCCCTCAAAGGCGCTGGACACGGTGACGAAGCTGTTGACGCTGTCTGCCGCTTCGGAAGCGAAATCGTGCAGATAGGTCGTCGCGATGACGGAGCCGTAGCCCTCGGAGATGATGTTGACCTTGCCTGTCTCAGAGGCCGCCTTCACCGTGTTCACCAGATCCGCCAGACCCGCCGCGTTTTTCACGGGATCCAGACGCCAGTCGTAGGTGTAGACCCAGACGTTTTCCTCGTCGATCTTCTCACCGGCCGCCATGGCGATGGGGCCGACCAGCAGGTCGTAATCATCGGACATATATTCGTCAATCGGTTCCTCATAGGAGTGGATCACCACGCCGTCGTCCACCGGCTCGCCGTTTTCATCCAGCTTCAGCCGCTGCAGATTGTCATAGCGCGCCTTGAGCCGCTCCGCGATGGTCTTCGCGACCTGCTGCAGATCGATCGACTTCAGGATGGCCTGCACGTCGATGTTGGTCAGATCCAGCTCGCCGATGATCAGCGTCGCGATCTCCAGTACCGTCGGCACCAGATCGGCGATGTCCTGCGTATAGCCGAGCCCGTCTCCCACGAAGGTGATGATATCCAGCGCGGAGAGCTCGCCGGAGAGCATTTGCTTGATCTTCTCGATGTCCAGCTCCTCGTAAAAGGCCGTGGGCAGACCGTGCGTAAAGGGAATATTCGCCTTATACTCCTTTACGTTGAAAACCTCTTCATCCGTCTCCGCGTCAAAGAACGGATTGTAGTCCAGATCATTGACCACGATGACGGGCGTCACCGCTTCGGCGGCGGCAAAGGCAGGTACGGTGCAGCTGAACAGCAGCGCGACGGCGAGCATCACGGACAGCACCCGGAAACCGATGTTTTTCATGGGGGTGTACCTCCACATAAAGATTCAGATTTATTATATCTCAAAACACCCGTCATTGCAACATGATTTTATGCCGATTCCAAAAAAAATGTCTTTTCTTTTTTGAACTGATGTGATATCATCGCAGTATCAGAATCACAACGGAGGCGGATCTGCATGAAAAAAGCGATCACTGTTCTGCTGACGCTCTGCCTGCTGCTGACGGCGCTCACCCCGGCTTTCGCCCGCAGCGCAGAGGGGCTGCGCGTCGCCGTCGCGTCGGATATCCACTACAATCTGCCGGAGGAGACGTTCGACGCGGACATCGACGACCCGATTTTTTATTACGCCAACCGGCGCGCCGCGATGGAGAATGAGAGCGGCGCCATCCTGGACGCGTTCCTGCGGCAGTGCGCCGACGACGCGGTCGACTGCGTGCTGATCCCGGGCGATATGGCGGATAACGGCCGCAGCACGCCGGCGGAGCACGCGGCCGTCCGAGACAAGCTGCTGGCGTTTGAGCGCGAAACCGGGATCGAGGTCTTTGTCATCGACGGAAACCACGATCTGGGCGAGAAGGGCGAATACTGTGCCTTCGGCATGGAGGAATTCAAGGCCAATTACGCGCTGCTGGGCTATGATCACGCCCTTGAGACCGTGTCGGACGACTGCTCCTATACCGCGGATCTGGGCGAAAAATACAGGCTGATCGCGCTGGACAGCTGCGATTACAGCAAATCCACCGAGGACGGCATGACTCTCAAGAAGGTCAACTGGGTCGTCCGGCAGGCGAAGCAGGCGTACGCGGACGGCCGGTATCCGATCCTCATGATGCATCACAATCTGCTCGACCATCTGCCGATGCAGCGCATCATCAGCCGGAATTTTATCATCCGCAATCATCTGGCCACGGCGAACCGCTTCGCGGACGCGGGGATCCGCCTCGCGCTGACCGGGCATGAGCACTGCTCCGACGCCGCGGAGCACATCAGCCCCGCGGGCAGCCGCATCTGCGACCTGACCACCACGAGCCTGACCATGTATCCCCTGGCCTATCGCGTGATCGACTTCACGGACGACGAGATCGCCTACGCGAGCAGAAAGCTCGAAAAGCTCGATACAGCGGCGCTCAAGGCGGAGGTTCCGGCGTTTACGGACGCGCAGCTGGCCGCGATGGACGCGGATCTGGACGCGTACGCCCGGCAGTTTGCCGTCAAGGGCATCACCTACCGCCTGCAGCTGCAGCTGACGATGGAAAAGATCGGCATCGCGCCGGGAGAACCGTTTTACGACCTGGTGAACGCGGCGACCCGTTCGCTGGACGAGCTGCTTCGACTGCCGCTGTACGGCGAGGGCTCGGTCAGCGAGATCGCCGCGCGGTATCACATCGAGATCCCGCAGACCGATTACGAGACCGGCTGGGACCTGGCGGCGTCGCTGGTGACGGAGCACTACGCCGGCGGCGAAGCCTACGAGGTGGATGATCCGAGGGTGACGGCGCTGCTGCGCACGGCCTCGCTGATCCTCAAATTCGTCCCGGACCAGACCGCGGACGCGCTTCTGTCCGACGCGGGCAAAGCGGTCGCAGACGCGCTGACCGGACAGGATGTGAAGGCGCTCTGCCGCAGGCTGTTCGGCGGCGTGACGCCGGGCGAATACCTGATCGCGGCCATACTGAGCCCGATCATCTACGGCTTCGTCATGGACGACGACGCGCCGGACAACGACGGAACGCTGCACGGCTACGGCGCGGACGACCGCGGAGCGAATCTCCTCGAGAAATTCCGCGCCTTCTTCGCGAACCTGAAGAAAATGTTTGAAAACATCTTCCGCATTTTACATATCTGATCAGGAGGAAAAACACATTGGATCGGAAAATCAGAAGCGCGCACATCGGCATGCAGTTCGGGATGTCCCACATCGAAGGCGCGATGGCGTTCGGCGCGGAGATCGCCGCGATCTGCGACTGCGACCGGAAAAACCTTGACGCGGCGGGCGAACGGTACGGGATCGGCCCGGAGAAACGGTTCACCGATTGGCGGGAGATCGCCGCGATGGACGATGTGGACGTGGTGACGGTCGCCGTGCCGGACCAGTTTCACAGAGAGCTCACCTGCGGCCTGCTGCGCGCGGGCAAGCACGTCCTGTGCGAAAAGCCGCTGGCGCTCACGCGGGAGGACTGCGCGGCGATCGTCGAAGCCGCGGACGAATCCGGCAAGCAGTGCATGGTCGGGCAGATCTGCCGCTTTACGCCGTCCTTTGAGATGGCGAAGCGGCTCATCGACGACGGACGCATCGGCGAGGTCTACTTCGCGGAGTCCGAATACGCCCACGACTACATGTATCTCGTGGACACCTGGCGCGCCGATCCGCTGCGGCACGGCGTCATCGGCGGCGGCTGCCACGCGGTGGATCTGCTGCGCTGGCTCGTGAGCGACCCGCGGGAGGTCTTCGCGTACGGCATGCACAAGCTTCTGCCCACCGTCGCCTACGACGACGCGACGATCGCCGTCCTGAAATTCGGCGAAAATGTCGCCGGCAAGATCTTCGTCTCCACGGGCTGCAAGCGCGATTACACCATGCGCACGCTGATTTACGGCACGAAGGGCACGATCATCTGCGACAACACGAGCCCGACGCTCACGCTTTTCACCGCGGGCGAGGACGGCATGGCGCATGAGCCTGAGATCCTCGACGTGGAGGTGAACAACCACAACGCGGCGAAGGAATTCGCAGTATTCGCGGACGCGATCCGAAGCGGCCGTCCGGTTGAGACCGACGCACGCGAGGGCGCGAAAACCGTCGCGGTCTGCCGCGCGATCGTCGAATCCAGCGAGACCGGCGTTCCCGTCGCGCCGAATTACGCGTTCTGAACGATCAACAGCATAAAAGAACGAGACGCCGTCAAGCGCCTCGTTTTTCTTAATCTTTTCGCGTCACACGAACGCCTTAACGTTCTTTTCGTAATGTCCGCTGGACTGATACCCGTTCTCGGTGCGCATGCACGCGCCCCATTTGCGGGCGATCTCATCGTAGCTGTCCGTCGCCACGCGGGCGCGCTCGAAGCCGTCCTTTGAGCCCATCAGACACCAGTCGCTCTCCCACATCATGTGCCCGGCGGCCTTGTAGGTCCAGAGCATCCAGGAGTAGTTGAAGAACTTCATGGATTTGAAGCAGCCCGCCCAGGTGGTCTTTTTATGGGGATAGAATTCGCCCATCATCAGCGGCACCGTCGGGTGCAGGAACCGGGTCAGCCCCAGGAACAGCGCGAAGATGAAATCGGAATTATTGTAAAAATGCACCTGATAGACCACGTTTTTCCAGCCCTTCAAAAAGGCCTTCGGCAGATTGAAGCCGGTCCAGATGCACTCCATCGTCAGGATGTGATCCGGATCCGCCGCGCGCACGGTGTTATAGAGCCGCGCGTACTCCGTTTCGTTGTTGATGCGCCGCCGCAGGCTCGATTCCGGCACGTCGCACATGGGCTCGTTCATCAGGTCGTACATCGCGACGGCCGGTTCGCCCGCGAACCGCGACGCGATCGCCGTCCACAGCTCGTCGGTGAGCGTCCGGTAGAATTCGCCCTGCTCGGTCTTGTCAAAGAGTCCGACGCTGCCGCCCTTGCCGCTGTGCGGCGCGTCCGACTGGAAGCCCGGCGTGCCGTGCATATCAAGGATGACGTACAGGCCTCTGGCCTTACTCTCGCGCACGACCCAGTCGAGCCGCGAAAAATCCCATTCGCCGTTCGCGTCCAGGCGTTTCGTCCCGACGTCGTCCACATAGAAGTTGCGGTACCAGAACGGCACACGGACGCAGTTGAAGCCCATCTCCGCGATCCGGTCCAGATCGTATTCCGTGATCCAGTTGTCCATGTACACATCCATCAATGCGTACGCGTCCTCCGTGCCGAACCGCCGCGTGAGCGTCTCGATCACGCTGTAATGGTCGGTGGCCTGTTCATAGGGCGACAGCCAGTCCTCCCAGATCATCCAGGAGCCCAGGTTCACGCCCTTGAGGACGACCTCCTGTCCGTCGGCGTTGACGATGCGCGTCCCCTTCGTGCGCAGGAAGTCGCGCTGTGTGAGCGGCGCGCGCGTTTCGGGCGCCGCCGCGTCATCCGCCTGCGCGATCACGCAGCATCCGGCCGCCAGCACGAAGGCAAGGAGCAGACAGAGCCATTTTCGAGTTTTTTTCACAGGTATCACTCCCGTCAGTCAAAGGTCTCGAGCCGCGCGGAGACCCGCAGGATCCTGCGCGCGTCCCGCGCCGTCACGGTATCGCCGCCGGTCACCCGCGCCGCCGCGAGCTGCGCTTCGGTGAACGTCTCCAGCCGCGCCGAGCAGCGCAGCGTCAGGCGGGCGTCTCTGGCCGTCACGCGGCCGTCGCCGTCCACGTCGCCCCTGGCAAGCGCGGCCGGCTGCGCCGGTTCCGTCTCCGGCTCAGTCGGCGACTCATAGGTCACCGTAAGCTGCGCCGGCCGGATCCGCGGGCGCGCGAGCCCCTCCCAGGAGGCCGCCTCCAGCGCGAACGACGCGTTCCCGCCGCCGGTCACGTCAAAGGTGAAGATCGCGAGGACCGCCGTATCCGTCGTCCACGCTTCCTCTCCGGCGACGCCGAGATAGAGCGTGTCCGCCTTTTCGGTCTGCATCGCCATAATGATGCCGTCCAGCTCGGCCGTCTGCGCGTCCCGGTAGGACAGGATCGAAGGATCGTAGCGCAGCAGCAGATCGCAGTCGAGCAGACCCGTCAGCTTCTCGCCGGTCAGCGTCACCAGCACCTGCCGGCCGGTCTGCACCGCGTCCAGCGTCAGCGTCGGCGTCGCGTCCGTCAGATCCTTGCGATAGGTAAAGCCCTCCGGCGGCGCGTCGCCGATCCAGTTCTCCGCAGAGCACGCGAACGCGCAGACGCCGGGCTCCTTCACCCGGAACCGGTAGACCGCCAGCACGCCGGCGTCGCCGTGCGCCTGTCCGGCTGTATTCATCATAAAGGAATAGGTGACCCACGCGCCGTTGACGCTCAGACCGCCCGCCGCCTCGTCGATCAGACCTGCGACAGTGCAGTCGACATACTGAAGTCTGTCCGCGTCGAACGTGACGACCACATCGCCGTCGGTCGTGTCTCCCAGATCCGAGACCGCCAGCGTCAGCGTGACGATCTCCCCCGTATCGCCGGCCGTACAGTCCAGCGACAGCGACGGCGGCGCGTCCGCCCGCGCGGACGGGATCAGACACGCGCACATCGCGACCAGGATCGCCAGCAGCGCGCCGGTTTTTTTGATTTTCATTTGAGAACCGCTCCGTTCTGTGGAGGATCGTTATTTCGCGACGATATTGACGAGCTTGCCCTTGACGTAGAGCTCCTTGATGATCGTCTTGCCCTCGAGCAGTCCGGCGATGGTCGGGTCGGCCTTTGCCGCCGCGATGGCGGCGTCCGCCTCGATATCGGCGGGCACGTTGATGCGGGCGCGGATCTTGCCGCACACCTGCACGACGATCTCCACAGTCGCCTCGACGCACTTGCTCTCATCCCACGCCGGCCACTTCGCGCCGGTGACCGCGCCGCCGAACGCCATACGCTCCCAGACCTCCTCGGCCACGTGAGGCGCGAAGGGATCGAGCAGGATCGTGAACAGGCGCAGCTCCTCGCGGGTGATCTGCTTCGTCTCGTAAATATCGTTCATCAGCGCCATGAGCGCGGCGATGGCCGTATTGGCCTTCAGCGCGTCGATGTCGCCGGTGACCTTCTTGATCGTGCGGTGGAACGCGCCCTCGAGCGCGGGGCGCACGTCGCCGTCCGCGACGATATCCATGAAGCCCCAGTACCGCTC